>JAKSUE010000114.1 GCA_024409165.1 archaeon | reverse complement strand
GTTTAATCTTATTATAATATTATATGTTGCTTTATTATATTTATTACGGTATTAATTTTCGTTATTGTTAATTTTGATTAAATTTTTATATTAATTTTCTAAAATATTATAATTTTTAGCTTTTTTAGTAAAAAACTTTATATACTATGTAGATAATAATTAATAATGTTATATATATGTTAGACTAATCGTGTTTTGTATTTTTATAAAACTTTATTTAGTTTTTGGCATGGAATTAATATAATCTTTAATGAAGAACTACTTAATAATTAGGTTCTTATTTAGATAATATTGGATTTTTAGATAAGTTTAAATATTATCTTAACATATTTAATATAGTATATAGGTGATATAATGAGCGCACAACAAAATGTTCAAAGACCACTTGATGCTTTAGGAAAAGCACTTAATGCTCCTGTTTTGATTAAACTCAAAGGAGAAAGAGAATTTAGAGGAATACTTAAAAGTTTTGATTTACATATGAATTTAGTTCTCAATGATGCTGAAGAATTAGAAAATGGTGAAATATCCAGAAGATTAGGTACTGTTCTCATTAGAGGAGATAATATTATTTATATTTCTCCATAGATTTATCTAATTTTTCTATTGTCAAATAATTTTCATATTTATAGTTCTTGTTGATTTATCAATAAGATTTATTCTTTATGTTTAAGATCTTCTTAAACATATTTTTCAAATTTTGTGTTAATCATTAGCTATTGCTATGTTTGATTAACATTTCAATATAATATTATTACAAAAAATTAAGGAGGAATGGTTGTGAGTAAAGGTACTCCATCAATGGGTAAAAAGAATAAAAAGACCCATATTAGATGTAGAAGATGTGGTAAAAACACTTACCATGTACGTAAAAAAGTTTGTGCTTCTTGCGGATTCGGTAAATCCAGTAGAATAAGAAGATACAGCTGGCAAAACAAAAAACCTACTAATGGTCAAAGATTAGTATAGGTTTATTTACTCGTAATACATCTGTATTACTCAAAATTTTTTGAGATAATAAATGCATATTATCTCATATTAAAAACTTTTTTAACTATAGCAAATGTTTTTTAGCTATTTTTTTATAAAAATTTTATAACATTGTATATATTTTATTCTATATTTTTTTATTTCATTATGAATTATTAAATAGTTTTTTATTCAACAAATTATGTCTTAAATTGTTTAATATTAAATAAATTATTCTTAATTATTAATTAAGAGTGAAAAAATGGATATATCTGATATATTAGAAAAATTTAATATTAAACCAAATAATGAAGAATTATTCCAAACTGCTTTTATACATTCTTCTTATGCTGTTGCTTTTGGTTTAAATCATGATTATGAAAGATTAGAATTTTTAGGGGATTCTGTTTTAAGTATGATTGTTTCTGATTACTTACAACAAACTCATCTTGATTATGGTGAAGGTAAACTAACAAAAATAAGATCTAATTATGTCTGTCAATCTGCTTTAGAAGTCTATTCTAAAGAATTAGGATTAGCTGAATGTATTAAAGTAAATCTTGAAGATAGTAATATCACAGATAATGAAATATTATCAATCTCAGCAGATGTATTTGAATCTTTCTTAGGAGCTATTTATATAGATCAAGGTATTGATAAAGCTCGTGAATTCTTAAAAAACAACATCTTCCCCTATATTGATTCTAAAGTTATCTTCTTTTATGACTATAAATCTCAAATTAAAGAATATGGTGATGCTGAAGATATTGATATTCATTATGAATTAGTCCAAGAATTTGGTGCTCCTCATGATAAAACTTTTATCATGTCTATAATTGTTGATGGAATTAATTATGGAACAGGAATAGGTAAAAGTAAAAAAGACGCAGAACAACAAGCTGCAAGAAAAGCTATTGAGTATTTAGGGCTTTAATAAAGTTAAATATTCGAGTCTTTAATTATTTATTATATTAATATTTTTTATACTATTGTCTAAAATATTCTCTTATATATTTAAATATTATTTAAGACTAATATTATAATATTAATTATTAACTTATTATATTAAAAATTATTTTTATTAAATTTATTTAAAGAAGTGATTATATGCAAAAAAGTGCAGTAGGTATAGTTGAACCTAAAGATTTTCATATTAAAGATGATTTAAAGTTAAAATCTGGTAAAACTTTAAGTGATGTTTCTCTTAGATATGAAACTTATGGTGAATTAAATAAAGCAAAAACAAATGCTATTCTTGTTTGTCATGCTCTTACTGGTGATGCTCATGTTGCAGGTCGTCATAATTTAGATGAAAAAAAACCTGGATGGTGGGATGGTTTAGTCGGTCCAGGTAGAGCATTAGACACTGATAAATACTTTATTATTTGTTCTAATGTGCTTGGAGGTTGTACTGGTTCTACAGGTCCAACATCAATTAATCCTAAAACAGGTAAAGAGTATGCATTAGATTTCCCAGTTATTACCATAGAAGACATGGTTAATGCTCAATATGAACTTGTTAAATATTTAGGTATTGATAAGTTATTTTGTGTTATTGGTGGTTCTATGGGAGGTATGCAAACATTACAGTGGGCTGTTTCTTATCCTGAAATGATGCATAAAATTGTTGTAATAGCTACTGCTGCAAGGTCTTCACCTCAACAAATTGCATTTAATGAAGTTGGTAGACAATCTATTATACATGATCCATTTTGGAATAATGGAGAGTATTATGATAAAGAAAATAAACCTGATACTGGTTTAGCTGTAGCTCGTATGATTGCTCATATTACTTATCTTAGTAATAAATCTATGGCTGAAAAATTTGGTAGAGACTTACAAGATAAAGAAGAAGTTAGTTACGACTTTTCTATTGATTATCAAGTACAAAGCTATTTACATCACCAAGGAGAAACCTTTGTGGAACGTTTTGATGCAAATTGTTACTTATATATCACAAAAGCAGTTGATTACTTTGATTTATCAGAAAATGGTTCCTTAATTGAAGGTTTTAAAGGAGTTAAAGCTAGTGTAAAACTCATATCTATTGATTCAGATTGGTTATATCCATCTGTACAAACCCATGAAATGCTCACAGCATTCCAAGCTAATAATGTTGATGTTAGTTATACTGAATTAAAATCTCCTAAAGGTCATGATGCATTCCTTTTAGAAGATGGGCCAATGAATTTCATCATTTCCACATTCTTATCTGATAATGCAGTAGAAAACCTCATGGAAACAATCCCAACTATCTCTAAAACAGCAAAAGTCAAAGAAGCTGCTGAAATCATGTTTAATGAACATGTCACCCATTTACCTGTTGTAAGTGATGAAGGAGTCCTAATTGGTATTGTAACTGCTTGGGATTTATCTAAATCTATTATTAATGGATGTGGAGATTTAGAAGATGTAATGACAAAAGACGTCCATTATTGTAAACCTTCAGATTCAATAGAAGATATAGCAAGTACAATGAAAAAATACGACATTTCATGTCTCCCTGTAGTAAATGATGACCTAATCTTAGAAGGAATCATCACAACAGATCAAATTTCACGTTTAATTTCTAATTAATAAAAATTTAATTAGGAATTATTTTTTTTATTTTTTAAATAATCATAATAATTACTTTTTTTATTTTTTTATTTTTGAAATATCTTTTTAAACTTTTTTTATTTTTTTTATTTTTTTAAAATAAGATTGTTTTAGTCTTTATAATAGTTCACTGGTGAACTATTGTTTTATATCAAAATTTGGTTTTATAATTAATATTAGTTAAATTTTTTAATAAAAAAAGAAATATTTTTTAAAGAGGTTTTATCCTCTATTAATTTATTTATATATTGTTTATTCAGTAGCTTTTTTTAATGCTTGGTCGATATCTGCAATTATGTCTTCTACATTTTCGATACCAACAGACATTCTGATGAAATCTGGGGTTACACCAGTGGATAATTGTTCTTCTGGTGAGATTGCAGAGTGGGTAGTTGAAGCAGGGTGTACTACTAAGGTTTTTGCATCACAGATATTAGCTAAGTGAGAGAGGAGTTCTACACTTTCAATGAATTTTTTACCTTCTTCAATTCCACCTTTAATACCGAATCCAATAACACAACCATATTTGCCATTTAAGTATTTTTTAGCCATTTCATGATAAGGGCTGGATTCAAGTCCAGGGTAATTTACCCAAGCAACAGCTTCATGGTTTTCTAAGAATTTAGCTACTTCTAAAGCATTTTTACAGTGTTGTTCTACTCTAAGACTCATAGATTCAAGTCCTTGGAGTAACATAAATGAGTTAAATGGACTGATAGTTCCACCTAAATCTCTCATCATTTGTAATCTTGCTTTATTAATATAAGCTGCATTTCCAAAGTGTTCACTGTAAACAAGGCCGTGGTAGGATTCATCAGGTTCTGTGAATTCTGGGAATTTTCCATTAGTCCAATCAAAGTTACCAGAGTCTACAATAGTTCCTCCAAGAGTAGTTCCATGTCCACCAATGATTTTAGTAGCAGAATGAACAACAATATCAGCACCATGTTCAATAGGTTTTACCATACCAACAGCAGAAGTATTGTCTACAACAAGAGGAATATCATTTTTATGAGCAATTTCAGCTAATTTTTCAAAATCAGGAATATCTAATTTAGGATTTCCAATAGATTCACAATAAACAGCTCTTGTTTTATCATTAATAGCTGCTTCGAAAGCATCAAGATCTTGAGAATCTACAAAATTAACTTTAATTCCAAATTTAGCAAAAGTATTCTTAAATAAAGTATAAGTTCCACCATAAAGGTTATCACCACTAACGATTTCCTCACCACATTTAACAATATTTAAAAGAGCAAGACTAATCGCAGCCATTCCAGTAGATTGAGCAAGTCCACCAACTCCACCTTCAACAGCAGCAATTCTTTCCTCAAAAGCATCATTAGTAGGGTTGTTTAATCTTGTATAAATGTGTCCAGGTTCTGTTAATGCAAATAAATCAGCAGCATAATCTGCATCCTTAAAAACAAAAGAACTAGTCATATAAATAGGTACAGCTCTTGCACCAAAAGCAGATTCTGGATTTTCCTGACCTGCATGTACTTGTAAAGTCCTATCACCATATTTTGCCATAAAATTTTCCTCCATATTTTATAATTTTTTAAATATAAATTTTTATTCTATAAAATTTTTAAATATAAATTTTTATTCTAT
>JAKSUE010000113.1 GCA_024409165.1 archaeon | reverse complement strand
TTTTAGAAAGAAATAAATTAAATGTTTTGTTAGATAATTTAGTAAATAATTATTGTGATAAAGAAATAACTAAAAAAATACTAACAGAATTTTTAGATGATAATGTTGAAAATAATATTAAGAATGATATTTACACATCAAATTATGAATTACTAACTAATTACAAATCTATCGAAGATGCTTTAGAAATATTTAATCACGATAGAACAAATAATCCGTTGATTATGGAAGAATCATATAATCAAAAAATTATTGCTTATGAAAGATGTAATAATTCGATATGGAAATCTCCGTATTGTAAAGTTGTAAAACGATTAACAAAATCTTTTACATATTCAAATCTTTATGATACATATATTTTTAATTCTCAACAATGGTTAAATCTTAAAAGAATTTATGGTTATTTTTCTTGTGCATTACCATCTTATCTTTTAAATAAAATTCCTGTTGAATATGATCCAAAAATTGAATTTCCTTCAGATATGAATAAAACATCTATTCAACGTATTAATACTAAACAAATTTTAAATATTTACGAGAAATTTGATATTCTTAATATTGAATATTACATCTTTATTGGAGAATACATTAAGAAAATTATTGAAGAATGTGTTGGTTGTAAAAATAAAGATAAAAGATATTGGATGATGATTAAGAAAATAAATGACTTTGTCAAATATTATAAAATTGATCAAAATACAATTGAAAGAATATTAAAAATTAATAAACTTGATCCTAAGCAAATTAAATTTACAAAAGCTATTGATCAAATCTTTTTTTAATATAAATTTATTAAATCTTATGTTTTAATAATTCTTTGAATATAAATATTTTTTTATTTCAATATAATATAAAAATTAGTTTTTTAAAGATGTCCAAATTTGCTGCCAGAGGAGGCCGTACCGTTATTGATGAAAAGGCTACCAACCTTGTTAATCAAATCTTTAAGAGTGATGATATTCTCCAAGAAAACGAACTCATCAAGAAGTTAAGAGATATTTATCACGATGATGATAAGCTCATTGGTAAGGCTCATAAGTATTTCGTTAAGAGATTTGATGCTATTAACAAGCACGCCAAGGAATTCAAGGAAAAGCTTATGACTAGATACCAATATATGGATCTCACTAAGATCATGAAGAAGTCCGCTGAATATGCTGCTAAGTATAGAATGACTCCTGCTGAATATCATCTCTTCATTAACCTCGTTAAGAAGGATAACAGTGGTAAGTTCAATAAATACACTTATGAAGAAAGAACTGATATGGGTCGTGCCCTTGGTTATGAACCTAAGAAGTTCATTAAGTTAAATGTTTCCAATGAAGATAAGAAGTATCTCGAAAACATTTTATCTTTCTATAAAGCTTCTCGTGATCTCGATAAGAAGGTTAAGATTAACGCTTTAACTTATAGTGATTGTGATCCTATTGTTCTTACTGCTAAGTATGATAAGCACACCGATGATAAGTCTGTTAATAGAATTATCCATCCTCTCCTTGCTGCTATGTTCATTCCTAAGATTAGCGGTTTTGAATCTAGAATGTTAATGACTTCTATCCCTTTCATCGTTACCACTATTTACAATGGTGATGATATTAGAGATTATCCTAACAAGTTCCTTTATGGTGATATCGTTACTGATAAGAATCAACCCGCTTATTCTTCTATGACTCCTTATCAAGACCTTTATACCAGATCTGTCCTCCAAGCTAAGATCTGGGAAGGTGTTCTCCAACTTAGAAATGGTAATTTCTATCACTTTGATAATGATGAATTCAACAAGATTATCAGTGCTTATCCTGCTAACATCTTTGATGCTCCTGATATGCTCTTCACTCAAGATGCTGGTAATATCCTCAGAAGAATTATGAATGCTTTCTCTTTCAATCCTACTGTTGTCAAGGTTATTAAGAACAGTGATAAGTATTACCAACTCGATGATGCTACTTACAAGACTAAGATTGCCGATGATAAGAAGTTTGTCTCTATCGTTCCTATGATCAATATCAGACTTCCTTCTGAAGAAAATACTAATGTTGATATTAGATTAGATGATAACATCAAGTCTTCTCAATGGTTCTCTAAGGAACAAGATCTTACTCCTGTTTCTTATGAACAAAAGATTATCAACTCTGAAGGTGTTCTTATCTTCTATGTTAACAGAAGTTATAACACTATCTCTATCAACACTGAAACTCAAGACATTGAACAAAAGCTCTTAAATAGACATTCAATGGGTGAAAACAATGTTTACCAAAACTATGTTAATTCTCTCCCTCTTATGTTCTCTAATGTTCAAAAGATTAATGATATGCATGTCCACGCTCCTGAAATGATGACTATTAACGGTCACGTTTTCAATCTCAGATCTGTTGTTCTCGCTGAATCCATTGAACTCGCTGGCACTAAGATCATCGGTGAAACTTCTGCTATTATCTTCTCTGTTGATCAAACTAAGAGCTATTATTACAACCCTCTCAAGGCTGGCACTCCCTTCAGCGAAAAGGAAGTTTACCAACCTATCACTGCTACTACTCCTGATTCTGCTAGAGAAGCTGTTAGAAAGAATGGTATGATCTACATTTATGCCGAAAATATGTAAATTGAATAATAATTTTTGTTTTAAAATAAAAAATAAAAATTATAAAAATAATTAAAAAACAAAAGTTAAAAAATAATTAAGATTAAAATAAGAAATATTATCAAAAAAGTAAAAACAAAATAAAAAGAGAGTAAAATAAAAAAATAGAAGGCTTAAAATTATTTTCATTCAAAAACACCAGTCAAAAATAAAACTACGCATAGAGAAAGAATAAAAACAAAGGAATTTTAAAAAAGAAGAAAGAAAAAGTAATGCAGAATTAAACCATACTAAAAATAAAAAATAAAAAGTTCGGAATAAAAATTAAAAATATTTGAAAAATAAAAAGTTCGGAATAAAAATTAAAAATATTTGAAAATTAAACATAAAAAATATTTTAAATTCAACGAATCATGCAAAGGTCAAGTGAAGAAAACATATTTAATTTTAAAATTAAATATCTAATAAACAAATAAACTATTTGTTTTACTTCCTTTAATACTTACATTAACTGGTCTATCAATAGGTTTAATAGGTTCATTAATTTCTTTAATATAATAATATTCTTGTTTAATGTTTGTCATTAAATCAGGATAAAGATAGTTAATAACTTTGATATTTAACTTCTTAACTTGATAATCAATTGGCATAACATTTTGAGGTAAAAAACGTCCTTCTTGATAATAAACCGCTCTCATAACAATTAATAAATCACTGTCATCTTGGTCTTCATCAAGAACAATATTCCCATTTGTTTCTAAATAAACTTTTGTCTTAATATCATTTTGAAGTTTCTTAATATTTGTTTTACTAAAAAAATCTCTTCCAACAGGTTCAACAATATTCATATCACGACTAATTACATCATAATTACTATCTCTATCACCAGCACAAATACTATATCCAGTTCTAAATTTTTCTTGTCCATCTTGATATCTTACTTTTTCATCAAATTTTTCAATATAATCTCCATCTAAACTTTTAACATCATAACGATATGAGTTAATATGTTTATCTGCAAAATTTGTTGTGTAAACAAATGAATTTTCAGGAACAACTGAATACTCCATTAACAGTCAATATATATTTATTACGGTTAATAGAATTTTTTAATGATTTTGTATTAGATTTATATAACAAAATAAGGTTTAATGAAAACAATTTTGATTTGTTTAGTTATAATATTAATCATATTAGTTTTTATTCTAATGAATAAAAATGAAACCTTTAAACCATTAAGTGCAAAATATCCTCAACAACATTATTTTGATAATAATGCTACAACATTTATTTATGATGATCGTGTTATGAAAGAAATAACTGATAATTTAAATGTTGCTAATCCTTCAAATATTTTACATCAACTTGGTCAAGAATCAAAAAAGAAGTTAGATGAAAGCCGTGAAATTGTTGCTAAAGATTTAAATGTTAATCCATCAGAAATTTATTTTACTGGATGTGCAACTGAAAGTAATAATATTATTATTAGTGATATTGTTAATAATTGGATGCTTCATAATAAAGGAATGGCAACTGTTTTAACAAGTAATATCGAACACGGAAGTATTTATCACGTATTAGATAATTTAAAAATGAATAATAGATTAAATATTGTTAGAGTTAAAGTTGATACTGATAAAACTAGTAAATATTATGGAAGTGTTAATCCTGAAGATGTTAAAGAAGCAATTGAAAATAATGATAATGTTATTCTTATGACATTTATGTTTGTTAACAATGAAACAGGTGCAATTAATCCTATTAAAGAAATTGGATTTTTAGCTAAACAATATAATATATTCTTTCATTGTGATGCAACACAAGCCATTCCTAAAATGATCATTCATCCTTATGATTATAATATTAATGCTATGTCATTCTCTGGACATAAACTTCACGCTCCAAAAGGTGTTGGTGTTTTGTATATTCAAGGAAGATGTTCAATGTTAAACAAAACTACTCAAGAAATTTGTTCTCAATTTAAAACAAATAGTCAAGAAATGGGAATAAGAGGTGGAACAGAAAATGTTTCATTTATTGCTGGATTATCAAAAGCTCTTCAAATTGTTCATGAAGATAGAGATAAAAAGAATGAAATAATGAAAGCTAAAAAAGATTATATTATTCAACAATTAGAATATCACGGATGTGAAGTCATTAAACCAAGAAAAAGCGTTAATAATACAATCTTGGTCATTCTTAAAGGAATTAGTTGTTGTAATAAAACATTTGCTAAAGAATTAAGTAATAAATATGGAATTAGTGTTGGAACATCATCTGCTTGTTTAACTAGTAATGAAAAGTCTCACGTTATGGAAGCGATGTGTGTAAAAGATTGTTTTGCTGAGAAAGTTATTAGAATTAGTATGAGTGATTATAATACTGAAGATGATGTAAGATATTTAGTTAATAGTATTATTGAACTTCTTAGAAAAGAAAGAAAAACTCCAGAGTTTAATGATAATACTGTTGCTGCTGTAAATTAAATATTTAAATTTTAAAATTTAAATAAACTAATAGTTTTGATTATCATTTTTTATTTAATTTTAAAATTAAATAATTTAACAAATTATTGTTCCATTTACAATATTTAAAAAAAAAAATACA
>JAKSUE010000112.1 GCA_024409165.1 archaeon | reverse complement strand
AAATTATATATATTAATATAAACTATTTTATGAATAATTAAGTTAAAGGGATAATAATGACATTAGATGATGGTGATGTTAAAAATCTTCAGAAATTGGTAAGGTCATCTTTATTAGAAGTTAATAAACTTAAATTAGAAGTTTCTAAATTACAAACTGAAAATGAAGCTTTAAAGAATAATGATAATACTGATGATTTAAAAGCTAAATTTGATGAAGATTTAAAAAATAAAGAAAATGAAATCATTGATTTAAAAAATAAGCATGCTAATGATTTAAAATTTGTTAATGAGGAAGTTAAAAACTTAAAAATCAAATATAATGATAACATTGATCTTTTAAAAGATAAATGTAAAGATGCTATTAGTGCTAAAAATTCTAAAATTAAATATTTAGAATTAAGTTTAACTTCTGCTACTGAGAAATTAGCTAATGCTGAAAAAGAATTATCTTCTAAAGAAGAAGCTTTCAATAATCAAAATGCTAAAATTAATGAATTAACTACTCAAGTTGCTGATTTAAAAGAAGTTAATAATTCATTATCTCAAATGAAAGATTCTTTAGATAATGAATTTAATAATTTTAAATCTATGGAATTAAATGAGGTTACTCTTAAATTAAATAATGCTTTAAATGAAAATGTAAATAAGCAAAAAGAAATCGATTCTCTTAACGAAGCTTTAAAAGAAGCAGAGACTAAAGTTTTAAATATTCGTAGAGAATTTGCTGAATATAAAACTGAAGTTGCAAGTAATGAAGCTAAATTATCCATTGCTTTAAATTCCCTTGAAGAAAAAACTGCTGAAATTTCCAAACTTAATTTAAAAATAGATAGTCAAAGAGATATAATCACTGATTTAAAAACTAATTTAGTTAATAAAGATGGTCTTGCTGCACTTCAAAGAGAACTTGATAATAAAGATTTAGCTATTAGAGAAAAAGAAGTTCAAATTGGTGTTTTAAAAGATCAATATGTCTCTAAAGATGAATTTAATGTAGTTCAAAATGAATTATCCAAAAAAGAACTTCAAATTCAACGTTTAAATGAAGTTAAAGATTTATTATTAGAATTATCTGATAAAGAACCTATAATGTCTTCCCTTGATGATGATATCATTTCAGATATTTCCGAAGATGATAGTTATTTATTAGAACTTAATGAAATTAAAAAAGATTTAGAATTTGCTAAAGATAATAATATTAAACTCACTTCTGCTGTTCCAGATTCTGATGTGGACAATCTTAAAGAAGAACTTGAAAAATATAAATCTTCAGTTGAAGAGTTAGAAAAGATTAAAGTAGTTTATGATAAACTCACTGCTCCTCAATTAAAAGGTTTAACTTCTATTCAATCTCAAGTTTATCAATTACTCCCTGAGGAACCAACTGATACTTTAGCTGTTAAAGAATATATTAATAGTGTTGCATTTGATAATCTTACTTTCAATAACATTAAAAATATTCTTAAAAGCTTAGAGAAAAAAGGTTATGTCAAAGGAGAAATTAATGATCAAGACATAACTTTCTGGACAAAATTAGAAGTTGAAGAATAAATTTAAAATTGAATAATAATATTTAATTAATTAATTTTAATTCTTTAATTTTTTATTTTTTATCTTTTTTTATTCTATTCATTTTTTCTTTTTCCTATTTTTTAGTATTTGCTATTTATTTTATTAAATTATATGTTATTTTTTCCTATGTAAACCTTAAAGGAATATGCTATTTTAATAAATTATTGTAACTAAAGTATTCTTATAGTATTTTGTTTAGTTTATTTTTATTTTTATAGTTGATTTTTTTATTATTTTGTATTAAAATATATAAATGTAATTTTTTTAAAATAAATCGAAACATTTATATATTATTTTAAACCCATTCTTATTATAGAATAAATATTATTATATAGTTAAATCGATGTATGGTTGAAATTGTTATTGTTGCGATTTAACTTGATTATGCTTGTTATTTATTGTTTTAAGTGATTTAATGAGTGTAATTTGAATTTTATTTATTATCTATTATTATTTATTAAAAAAATGAGGTGTATATTATGGCACAAGGTGGACAACCTATTTTCGTCTTACCAGAAGGAACCAACAGGTTACTCGGTAGAGACGCACAAAGAACCAACATTTTAGCTGGTAAAGTATTAGCAGAAACTGTAAGAACTACTTTAGGTCCTAAAGGAATGGACAAAATGTTAGTAGATGGACTTGGTGATATTGTAGTAACCAACGACGGTGTAACTATCTTAAAAGAAATGGATATTGAACACCCTGCAGCTAAAATGCTTGTAGAAGTAGCTAAAACCCAAGAAGATGAAGTAGGAGATGGAACTACTACCGCAGTTATTATTGCTGGTGAATTACTCAAAAAAGCTGAAGGATTATTAGATATGGACATTCACCCTACTATCATTGCTGTAGGTTACAGACAAGCTGCTGCTAAAGCTCAAGAATTATTAGAAGAAATCGCAATCGAAGACATCTCCAGAGAAATGTTAGTTAAAGTAGCTATGACTGCTATGACTGGTAAAGGATCTGAAGCTGCTCGTGAACCATTAGCAAACTTAGTTGTTGACGCTGTACAACAAGTTGCTGACGGTAATGATGTTGATACTGATCACATTAAAATTGAGAAAAAAGATGGAGCTGTTGTTGAAGAATCCAAATTAGTACAAGGTGTAATTGTAGACAAAGAAAGAGTACACCCAGGTATGCCTGCTGAAGTTAAAGATGCTAAAGTTGCTTTAATTAACTCTCCTTTAGAAGTTAAAGAAACTGAAGTTGATGCAGAAATCAGAATTACTGACCCTGCTCAAATGCAAGCATTCATTGAACAAGAAGAACAAATGGTTAGAGACATGGTTGCTAAAGTTGCAGATGCTGGTGCAAATGTTTTATTCGCACAAAAAGGTATTGATGACTTAGCACAACACTACTTAGCTAAAGAAGGAATTATGGCTGTAAGAAGAGTCAAAAAATCCGATATTGAAAAATTAGCTAAAGCTACTGGTGCTACTGTAATGTCTAACTTAGATGATTTAACTGAAGCAGAATTAGGTACTGCTGGTTCTGTAACCCAACAAAAAATCTCTGGTGAAGACATGATCTTTGTAGAACAATGTCAAGAACCTAAAGCTGTAACCTTACTCATCAGAGGAAGTACCAAACACATCGTAGATGAAATCGACAGAGCTGTTGATGACGCTATTGGTGTAGTTGCTGCTACCGTAGAAGATGGTAAAGTTGTTGCTGGTGGAGGAGCTCCTGAAATCGCTATGGCTAAAAAACTCAAAGACTATGCTGAATCTATCAGTGGAAGAGAACAATTAGCTGTAACTGCATTTGCAGAATCCTTAGAAATTGTTCCTAAAACCTTAGCTGAAAACGCTGGTTTAGACAGCATTGACTCTTTAGTTGATTTAAGAGCTGCACACGAAAAATCTGCTTACATGGGATTAAATGTATTTAACGGTGAAGTTACTGACATGAAAGAAGCTGGAGTAATCGAACCTAAACGTGTTAAAAAACAAGCTATCCAATCCGCATCCGAAGCTGCTGAAATGATTTTAAGAATCGACGATGTAATTGCATCCAGCAAAACCGGTGCTGAAGACATGGGTGGAATGCCTGGCGGTATGCCTCCTATGATGTAAGTTTGATTTAACTTACTTTTCATAAGAATCTAAAAGACAGTTAGACTTTTGTTTACCTGTCTTTTTTTTATTCATTTTATTAATTTATTACTCATTTTTGTATTCTGTTAATTATTTTCATTATATTTAAAATTTAATCTACTTTTTTTATTTAATTAAATTATTTTTATTATATATTTTTCAATATAACTTAAATATTTTACTTTAATTTTTATTTAAATTAAATTTAACTTTTTATTTTAATATTAGTTTTCAAACGCTCTTTCTTTTTTATTATAAGTCTTTAAAACAAACTATTAATTAGTTAATGGATGTGATTAAATGTCTGAAATATGCGATAAACTAAATAACTTTAATAATGAAAATTTTAATGTTGACAATAATATTGAAAATATAGATATTTTAGGTGTTTTTGAAACTATCTACCAATCTGTAAATTCTGATATCTGTGACCTCGAGTTATGTGAACTAACTATTTTTCAGAATTTTAGATTGGTAGGTAAATCTTTACCTCAATTTTTGGATGAATCTGATGTGGAGAAATAATATCTCCATATCTTCATTCAACATACTCATAATCTATTTATTCAATATATTCGACCTATTTCTTTATTATATTGATTTATTCCATATAATTATTAATTATAAATTTTAATTTAGTAATTATAATTTTTAGAAAAGTTAATATATTATTAAAATAAATTTTATTACTAATTGAGATTAATAAAAAATAAGTTAATTATTAAATAAATTAATTTTTAAATAAGTTAATTATTAACTAAATTAATTAGTATTGGTGATAAAATGTCTGAAAATAATGGAAAATATATAATTACAGAAGATCATGATTTATTAATTAATGCACGTAAACCAGTAGGAGAATTAGGTCGTGAATTATTAAATAGGATGAATAAAAGCCATGAAACCTTAGCTCAATGGGGTGTTAGTCATTTAAGTATAGCTAATGATGATGTTATATTAGATATTGGTTGTGGTGGAGGAGTTAATATTGAAAGATTCCTTAAAATGACTGATGATATGGTTTATGGTCTTGATTACTCTGAAATTAGTGTAGAAGAATCAACTAACTTAAATAAAGTAGCTATTGATGAAGGTCGTTGTGAAGTTATTCAAGGTTCTGTATCTGATTTACCTTTTGATGATAAAAGTTTTGATATTGTAACTGGATTTGAAACAGTTTACTTTTGGCCAGATTTTATCAATGATTTAAAAGAAGTTCACAGAGTATTAAAAGATGATGGAATTATTTTTATTTGTAATGAATCAGTTCCAGATGAAAACGATGCTAGACAAAAAGAATTAGTTGAATTATTAGATATGAAAATTTATAGCGAAGATGTTATGGATAGATCATTAAGAGAAGCAGGATTTTCAGATGTAGTATCTTTCAGAAAGCAAGGAACTGACTGGGTTTGTGTTATAGCTCATAAATAATTCTTTTTATTATTTATTTGTCTTTTTTATTTTTATTTTTAATTTAATTTTAAATTTTTTAGTATTCTTATTTTTAATTTAATT
>JAKSUE010000111.1 GCA_024409165.1 archaeon | reverse complement strand
TTAAAAATTAAATTGTATAGAACTTAAAAAAGAAAAATTTAAAAAAAATACAATTAAAATTAAAAATTAAATTGTATACAAATTGAAAATTTAAAATACAAACTATAAAAATAAAATTCGAGGTGTATTGATATGAGTAAACAAAACACTTTAGAAGGTACCACAACTGTAGGAATTACCTGTGTTGATGGTGTTGTATTTGCAAGTGAAAGAAGAGCTAGTATGGGAAACTTAGTAGCTCATAAAGTAGCTGAAAAAATATTTAAAATTGATAATCATATAGCTGCAACTATTGCAGGTTCTGTTGCTGATGCACAAAGTTTAATGAAAGTTATTAGTGCAGAAGTTTCTTTATACAGATTAAGAAACAACAAAGATATTAGTATCGAAGCAGCAGCTGCAGTAACTGCTAATATATTACACTCTTCCCCAGCATATGTTCAAACTCTTCTTGGAGGAGTTGATGAAACAGGAGGCTCTATTTACTCCTTAGATGCTGCAGGAGGTATGATTAAAGACGCATTTATATCTACTGGATCTGGATCCACTTTTGCATACGGTGTTCTTGAAGACAGATTCCATGATGACATTACTGTAGATGAAGCTATTGAAGTTGCTCTTAGAAGTTTAAAAGCAGCAACTGAAAGAGACACATTCTCAGGAAATGGATTCTTAGTAGCTAAAGTTACTAAAGATGGATATGAAATGTTAGAAAAAGAAGAAATCAATAAGGTAATTGATAAAATCAATGGTTAAATTATTAATTAATTGATTATAAATCAATTATTCTTTTTATTTTTTTATTAAATTTACAAACTAGTTTTATATAACAGTATAATAGTATAAGCAAAATAATTGACAATATTGAATAGATAATATAATATATTTAATAAATTAGACAATTAACCCTTTTTTAGATTAAAAATAGACTTATACTAATTTATACGTCTTATTTTCGAAGTGATTATATGACTTCCAACGTTTTAGAAGAAATTAGACAAGCAATTGTTGAACAACTACCTGAAGAAGTTCAATTAGCTAAAATTGAATTTGAAGGTCCTGAAGTTGTTATTTATACAAAAAATCATGAAATAATTGCTGATAGTGGAGATATTATACGGAATTTAGCTAAAAATCTCAGAAAAAGAATTATTATTCGTTCTGATAAATCTGTTTTAATGGATCCTGAGGATACTATTAAAGCAGTTGAGGAAATTGTACCAGCTGAAGCTGAAATTACAAATATTAGTTTTGATGAAGTTACTTGTGAAGTAATTATTGAAGCTACTAAACCAGGGCTTGTTATTGGAAAGTATGGTGTAACTTCAAGAGAAATTGTAAGAAAAACTGGTTGGGCTCCAAAAATATTAAGAACTCCTCCGATTCAATCTGAGATTATTGGTAGAATTAGAACAACTTTAATGAATAATAGTAAAGAAAGAAAGAAAATCTTACAAGATTTAGGTGCAAGGATCCACCAAGGTGGTAAATATCCTAATGATTGGGTCAGATTAACTGCTATGGGAGGATTTAAAGAAGTAGGACGTTCTTGTATGTTACTTCAAACTCCAAATAGTAGAGTTTTACTTGATTGTGGAGTAAATGTAGCAGGACAAGATGAAAAAAGTTCATTCCCTATGTTAGGAGTTCCTGAATTCTCAATTCAAGATTTAGATGCTGTTGTTGTATCACATGCACACTTAGACCACTGTGGATTTATCCCATATCTTTATCATTATGGATATGAAGGTCCAGTTTATTGTACCACAGCAACAAGAGATTTAATGACTCTTTTACAATTAGATTATATTGATATTGCACATAGAGAAGATAATCCTTTACCTTTCAATGTTAAACATGTTCATAAAATGATTAAACACACAATCACCCTTGATTACGGAGTAGTAACTGATATTTCTCCAGATATTAAATTAACTTTACATAATGCTGGACATATTATTGGTTCTGCAATGTGTCACTTTAATATTGGTGATGGTGCTCATAATATGTTATACACAGGTGACTTTAAATTTGAAAGAAGTAGACTTCTTGAACCTGCAAATACTAAATTCCCAAGAATTGAAAGTTGTGTAATGGAAAGTACTTATGGTGGACATGAAGATGTAACACCAACCAGAAATAATGCAGAAAAAGAATTAATGAAAACCATTTACAAAACTTTAAAACGTGGTGGAAAAGTATTACTTCCTGTATTTGCTGTAGGAAGAGCACAAGAATTAATGATTGTACTTGAAGAATATATGAGAAGCGGACTCATTGACCAAGTGCCAATCCATCTTGATGGTATGATTTGGGAAGCTACAGCAGTACATACTGCAAGACCTGAATACTTAAGTAAAGACTTAAGAGACCAAATTTTCCATATGGGAAGAAATCCATTTATTGCAGAGTCATTTAATAAAGTTCAAAATATTAAAGAAAGAAAAGGAATTGTTGAAGGAGATCCATCTATTATTCTCTCAACTTCTGGTATGTTAACTGGAGGAAACTCTGTTGAATACTTTAAATGGTTATGTGAAGATAAAAACAATACTATGATTTTCGTAGGATATCAATCTGAAGGATCATTAGGTAGAAAAATCCAAAAAGGCCATAAAGAAATCCCTCTTGAAGGTGAAGATGGTAAAACCAAAGTATTCAATGTAAATATGGAAATTAAAACCATTCATGGATTCAGTGGTCACTCTAACAGAAGACAATTAATGGAATTTGCTAAAAGATTACATCCAAGACCTGACAAAATCCTTACTTGTCACGGAGACCCATATAAAACAGTGGATTTAGCTTCAAGTATTCACAGAAGTTATAAAATTGAAACTAAAACCCCACTTATATTAGATGCAGTTAGACTTCAATAAATTATAAATAAACTATATATAAATAAGATTTATTCTAAATATAATATATAATAAAATTTATTTTAAATATTATATGATGAAATTTATAAAATATTATATTATAAATTTATTAAAAAAATAATTAAAAAATTATCACAAGATAAATTAAAAGATACTTAAAAGGTGAACCTATGGTTACTTACTCAGAATCTGGTGTAGATATTGATCTTGAAGCAGTTACTGTTGCAAAACTTGCTTCAAAACTTAAACCAACATTAGAATACAGAAATATTATTACTGACAGTGGACATTTTGCAGCATTAGTAGAACTCGGAGATAAAGCTATTGCAATGAGTACTGATGGTGTAGGAAGTAAAATTTTAGTAGCTAAAATGATGGAAAAATACGACACTGTTGGAATTGACATGATTGCTATGGTTGTAAATGACATTTTATGTGTTGGTGCAGAACCAATAGCATTAGTAGATTACTTAGCAGTTGAAGAACCAGACCCAGAAGTAGCTGCTGAAATTGCAGACGGTCTTGTTGAAGGAGCTAAAGAATCCAGAATTGCAATTATTGGAGGAGAAACTGCTTCACTTCCTGGAATTGTAAAAGACTTCGATTTAGCAGGAACTGGTATTGGATTTGTAGATAAAGACAAAATCATAACTGGTGCTGACATTGAAGAAGGAGACATTTTAATCGGACTTGCAAGTAGTGGAATCCACAGTAACGGTTTAAGTTTAGCAAGAAGAGCTATCTTTGAAGATGGTGGATTTAAAGCAACTGATAAAATGCCTGGAGAAGATATTACTATTGGAGAAGAATTATTAAAACCAACAAAACTCTATGTTAAAACCATTGTTGATTTATTAAAACAAGATTTCAACATAAAAGGTCTTGCTCACATGACTGGTGGAGGAGTTAATAACTTATCAAGACTTAAAAAAGGTATTGGATTTAATATTACTGATTATCCAGAACCTCAAGGTATCTTTAAACTTATTTATGAACAAGGTGTTCCTTTAGAAGAAATGTACAAAGTATTCAATATGGGAATCGGATTTACAGTTATTGTATCACCTGAAGAAGCAGATGCAGTTTTAGAAGAATTAAACAAATCTATTAAAGCATACAAAGTAGGAACTGTTACTGGTGAAGAAGGAATTACTGTAAAAACCTTTGAAGGTAATGAAATTAAATATTAAACATGATTATGATTTAAAAGAAGGGGATTAAATGAAAATTAGCGTTGAAAATGAAAGAAAACTTGTTAAAGAAATTTTAGTAAATATTGGAGTTCAAGAAGCTCAAGCAGATATAATTACTGAAGCTACAATTGATTCTGACTTAAAAGGATTTACTTCTCACGGACTTGGAAGATTCCCACAATATATCAGAGGAATTGAAAACGGATATATCTCAACTGAAGGAGATTATGAAATCGTTAAAGAAACTGATTCAATTGCTTTAATTGATGGTAAAAGTCTCTTTGGACAATATATTGCTCATCAAGGTATGATGTTAGCTATTGAAAAAGCTAAAAAAATGGGAATTGGTGCAGTAGGTACTTTTAATGCAAACCACTTTGGAGTAACTGGATACTACTCTGATTTAGCTATCAGAAACGATTGTATTGGTATTGTAACTTGTAACACCGAACCTGGAGTAGCTCCTATCGGAGGTAAAACTCCTATTCTCGGAACTAACCCAGTAGCTATTGGAATCCCTTCTGAAACTTACATTGCTGTAGATATGGCAACTGCTGTTGCAGCAAGAGGAAAATTATTAGAATGTAAAAGAAAAGGAACTGAAATCCCACCTAACACCGCTATTGACAAAGATGGTAACCCAACCACTGACCCTGAAGCAGCATTAGAAGGTTCTATCTTACCATTTGGTGGAGTTAAAGGATACGCATTATCCCTCATGATTGAAATCATGTGTGGACCTCTTGTAAACGCAGCATTCGGTACTGCAGTCACAGGTACAGCAGGAGACTACAAAGAACCTTGTACAAAAGGTGACTTCTTCGTAGCTATTGATCCATCTAAATTCGTAGACATGGACACTTTCAAAGCAGAAGTAGAAGAATTCGTACAAGAAATCAGAGATGCTGGAAGTTTCATACCAGGAGATCTCGAAGTTAAAAGAATCGCAGAAGCTGAAGAAAACGGTATCCCAGTAGACGAAAAACTCTACGAAACCTTAAAAGCAATCTGTGATAAAGAAAATATTGACTTAGATAGCTATTTAGATGAATAGTTATCATCAATTCTTTTTTTAATTTTTTTAACTTTTTTATTTTTTCTATTTTTCTATTTTTATTACACTTATTTTTACTACATAATTTTTTTAAAATTTTTC
>JAKSUE010000110.1 GCA_024409165.1 archaeon | reverse complement strand
TTTTTATGACCTACAATTGAAACTATTCTCATGATAACACCTGATTTATATATAATATATTATTTTTAGAATATAAATTTTAATAGAAATTATTCGTAAAATATAAAACTAATTTAATGGAAATAAAAAAAGAGTAAAAAAGTTATGAAATAACTAATTTACTCTAATTTACGTGTTTAACTACAGTTATACCTTCACTTACTTATTTTTGATAAGATTTTTTATCATATTCAGTGAATGGTAATGGGACGTCGTTGTCTACACCACTGTAGTATCCGAAAATGTCTCTAACTTTGTTGTTTACAGTAGCCCATACTTTAGCTACAGGGATTTCACATGGACAAACTTCAGAACATTGACCACAGTTAGTACATGCATCAACCATGTGTACCATACGGGTTAAGTGGAAGAATGGAGCTGCAGGGGTGTATCCACCAGGTACCCATTCAGGACCTTCAGCTTCAAGACAACAGTCGTCACAGTAACAGAGAGGACATGCTTCACGGCAACCGTAACATTTCATACAACGAGAGAAGTCTTCTTTGTATTCAGCAAATACTTCGAGGATGTCTCCAGAAGTTCCAGCAAAGTCTTTTTCTCTTTGTTTCATTGCTTGTTTTACCATGATTCCGTCGATTTTAGCACGGATTTCTACACCTTTTTCAATTGGTGCTTCAGCTTTAACAAGTCCTGCGTCTACAACTTTAGCAAAGATGTCAGCACCTTTTTCAGAGCATACTTCTACGAAAGTAGCTTTACCTGCTAAAGGACCGATAACTCCCCAGTTACCTAATGCTAAGTCAGCGTTAGTAGGGATGTTCATAAGACATCTTTGACAGTTTTCTCTTCTACCCATACCTTTTTCTTCAAGTTCGTCAATGGAGAATCCTTTTTCTTCACCATCTTTGGTTTCCATAATGAGTTTACCTTTGGAAATTTCTTCTTTGACAATATCAGCAGGGTCCATTTCGTAAACATCTTTGATCATTTTAATGGTTGGGACAGGAGGCATAGTTCCTCCACAGTTTACACCAATCATAATGACATTGTCTTCGATTACTTTTCCTTTTCTCATTAATTCTTTAAGGGTCATTGCATCACAAGGTTTACAAGTGACAGCGATTTTCATGTCTCTTGCACCATCTAAGTATTTGGATACAAATTTAGCTAAGTTTAAAGTACCACAATGGAGGGAACCTGCAGATTTAATAACATCTTCTGGTTTAGTGATGAGAATAGGTTTAGCATCATATATATCCCAGGATTTTTCTACAGCAACTACAGCATCAACAATACCTTCTTCTAAGAGGTATTTCATAATAGTGGTTACAGCTCCTCCGTATTCTCCTGCACCTGCAATTTCATCATTTGCAGAGTATGCATAAAACATATCGTTAACTTCTACCATATTAATCTACTCCAATAATAATTTCAGTAGCTTTCTGCCACCTATAATTTTTCCACCTTAATAGCACAAGCTTTTAATTCTACCATTTTACATTTAGGGTCGAAGGAGTCAGAGTTAGTTAACATGTTAGCTGCACATTCAGTAAAGTGCATAGGAATGTTGACGATACCTTTTTTAATGTCGTCAGTAACTCTAGCAGTAATTTCAATTTCTCCTCTTCTAGAACTTGCTTTTACTATTTCTTTGTCAAGAATACCTAATTCTTTAGCATCTTCAGTGTTGATTTCTATGAAACCAGTTTTTACCTCATTATCTAAGGTTTCACATCTTCTAGTCATAGCTGCGTGATAGTGGAACAAGATACGGGTAGTAGTTAATAATAATGGGTATTCTTCATCAGGGTTTTCAACAGGTCCTAAGTGTTCTAATGCGTGGAAAATTCCAAGTCCATCAGGGTGGTTGAATTTTTCTTCGTACATTAATGGTTCACAAGGATCTTCAGGTTGGAGACAAGGCCAGTGTGCTCCTTCAGGAGTGAGTAATCTTTCGTGGGTAATACCATAGTAAGATGGAGCAAGTGCTCTAACTTCTTCCCAAATTTCTGCTGCGTTTTCGTAGTGGAATAATTCTCTAGGTCTGCCCATTCTGACAGCAATTTCTTCCATAATTTTCCAATCTACCATAGCACCTTCAGGTGGTTCTTGAGCTTTACGTAACCATTGAACTCTTCTTTCACCACTGGTGAAAGTACCTTCTTGTTCACCCCAACCAGCTGCTGGTAATACAACATCTGCACATGCAGCAGTGTCGGTCATGAATAATTCTTGGACAACTAACATTTCTAAGTTTGCAAGAGCTTCTTTGGTGTGTTTAATATCAGCATCGGAGAGAACAGGGTCTTCACCGTGGATGTATAATACTTTTAAGTCACCAGCGTGAGCTGCATTCATCATTTCTACTAAAGTTAAACCAGGGACATCGGATAATTCCATTTGGTAAGCTT
Source organism: archaeon (assembly GCA_024409165.1). Taxonomy (GTDB): domain Archaea; phylum Methanobacteriota; class Methanobacteria; order Methanobacteriales; family Methanobacteriaceae; genus Methanobrevibacter. The sequence goes on along the minus strand of JAKSUE010000110.1, from coordinate 2,838 downwards.
CAGAGAATTTTTTCTGCATTTCAGGGTTTGCAACTTTTTGGTATCCAACATAGTCAGAAGGTAATGCACCCATATCACAAGCACCTTGTACGTTGTTTTGTCCTCTTAATGGGTTTACACCAGCACCAAGTTTACCTAAGTTACCAGTTAATAAAGCCATGTTAGCAGTGGACATTACGTTATCTGCACCGTGAGAGTGTTCAGTAATACCTAAGGAGTATACAATAGCTGCTTTGTCTGCTTTAGCATATTCTAAAGCGACTTCTTCGATTAAAGCAGGGTCTGCTTCAGTAATTTCAGCTACTTTGTCGAGATCGTATTTCATTACGGTTTCTTTTAATTCATCGTATCCTTTGGTTCTTGCAGCAATGAATTCATCATCTTGTAAATCATTTTCAATAATGATTTTCATCATACCGTTCATTAATGCTACATCAGTACCAGTTTTGAATTGCATGTAAGTGTGAGCTAATTTTGCAGTAGGGGTGTATCTAGGATCAGCTACAACTAATTTAGCACCGTTTGCGACAGCTTTGATAATTTTACGACCGAATAATGGGTGAGCTTCCATGTTGTTGGAACCAATACAGAAAATAAAGTCTGCTTCTTCAATACTGTCATAACCATTAGTACTTGCACCTGAACCGAATGCATTAGCTAAACCTGCTACGGTAGGTCCGTGACAAATACGAGCACAATGGTCTACATTTTGAGTACCACATGCTGCACGAGCTAATTTTTGAGTAATATAAATGTTTTCGTTAGGAGAACGAGCACATGCGTAGAAACCTACTTTGTTAGGATCTTCGTCAGAAACTTCTTTAAGTTTGTTAGCAACAAGGTCTAAAGCTTCATCCCAAGTAGCTTCTCTAAATTCACCATCTTCTTTGATTAACGGAGTGGTTAATCTGTCTGGGTGGTTAATGAATTGATATCCAAAGTTACCTTTAGGACATACTTTACCTTCATTTACCGGATGTCTTTTCCAAGGTTCTACACCAACTATTTTACCATCTTTGACTACAAAGTTGATTCCACAACCAGTACCACAGTATGGACAAATAGAAGGTACGTATTTAATTTCAACCATTTTATAATCTCCATATATTAAAGGTTTTAAAAATTAGTTAATTAACTAATAAATATTAAACTTTATCTCAAAAACAAAATTTAATTACATATATTATAATTATTGTATGTTTTTAAATAATTAAATTTCGTTGCACAATATTAATTAATTTTGAAAATAATTAATAACATTATAAATTATAATATTTAAAAAAATTATTGAATTAAATGAATTTTAAATAAAATCGAACATAAGATTAAAAATACTTGCTTAATAAATAATATTAAAATTTAATAAAATTAATTAAAGCAAGCAAGAATCTTATAGATATTTATAACTGTAATCTTTTAATATACTCAGTTATTAAGTATAGAATACTTATTCACGTAAGTATACAAACCAGTAAGCACAAGCTACAAAGATAGCTCCACCTACGATGTTACCAAGAGTTACAGGAATTAAGTTGTTGACTAAGAATTGGGTCCAGGTTACAGGAGCGCCTAAGAAAATACCTAATGGGATGAAGAACATGTTTGCGACACTGTGCTCAAAACCAATACATACAAACGCCATAATTGGGAACCAAATACCAACAATTTTACCGATAACATCGTCAGCAGCGTTAGCTAAGTATACAGCTAAACATACTAACCAGTTACAACCGATAGCTCTAACAAATGCTTGTACCCAAGTTAAAGATTTAGTAGCGTCAGGACCAAATGCTGCACCACCTAAAGCTTTAGTTTGTGCTACAGTCATTGCACCTTTAGCGAAAGCTTCAGGTACCATAATACCAGACATGTAAGCGAGAACGTAAGCAACGAATAAAGCACCGATTAAGTTGAATACCCAAGATCCAATCCAATTTTTGAGTAATCCAACTACATTAGTTTTACCATCTAAAAGACCCATAGTCATAAACATTACATCACCAGTGAATAATTCAGATCCACAGATGACAACTAAAATTAAACCAACAGGGAACACTGCACCAAATACAAATTTGGTAAGACCTACAGGATAACCTGCAGCTGCCATACCACAGTTTGCAACTTCAGCAAGTAAACCACCAAATGCAATATAAGCTCCTGCTAAGAAACCTAAAATTGCAAGGTTTACGATAGGCATTTTGCCTTTACCTTCAGCTGCACCTGCTATTGCTTTTGCAGTAGCTGCTGGAGATTTAAATGAACTCATTTTATCTCAACCTCTATTATTTAATTTAATTAAATTATTTTTTAAAAAAGCAAAATAACTTGCCTTTTCAAATTAAAATATTAACCCTATACTTTCTCATAAAAGAAAGTATAATTATAATTATTTATCATTTATATAAAAAGGTTTTGCTATAATAATCAAAAAGAAACATTTATATATTAAAATATTAACCTTCTTTTACAAAATAATGAACAAATATCGCATAAAAAAGTAAAAATAATCTACAATATAATATGAAAATAAAAAATATCTAAAAATTATTTAATATCATGCAATAAATCCAGTTAAATTAAAGCTTAAAAATAAATAAAACACCTAAAATATAAATATAACTCAATATGAAATTGTTAGCATATCAATAAAAAAATAAATGAAAATTTTTAAATAAAATACAAATACTCTTGAATAAAATAAAAAGAAATTGAAGAAATATTAATGAATCCAATAGCATTAGATAAAAAGAATATAAATTCACAAATCTTAAAAAACTATAATTAAACAAAATAACAATTAATAAAATAAAATTAAACAAAATAACAATTATCATTATT
>JAKSUE010000011.1 GCA_024409165.1 archaeon | reverse complement strand
AAAAAAAAATATTAACAAAAGTATAAAAAAATAAATTAAAAATAAAATAATAAAAAAAGAAAAAAAGAAAAATAATAGATATTATCTATTAAATGAAAAAATTATTTAAAGTAGAAGTAAGATTCAACTTAGAAACCCATTGGAGCCATACCTTGAGCTTGCATTCTTTGCATTAATGCTTCAGCTTGAGGAGAGAGTTGAGCTACAATGTCAGTTAATTGTTGTAAATCTTTAAATAATTTGTCTAAAGTATCTTGAAGATCTTGTTTTTGTTGAGCAGCAGTTGCTTTAGCTTCTTCAAAGGTTTTAGTAACAGCTACGCCAGAACCAAGACTCATGACAACTTTATCTTCGTTTTTAATCTCTGCCTTAATGAAGGAACCAGCACCTATAGGAACTAAAGTTTCTACGGTGTCTTTTTTAGCAATATCATCTAAAGTAGATTCTAAAACTTTAACTTCAGCAATTGAAGCTTGTACAGCATCAACTTGTTGTTGATAAAGTTCAATTTGTGCTTTATATGCTTCAAGTTGGCTTAAAATTTGTTGTAATTTTTGCTGGTCTTCCATAATAAACACCTTAGATTTAAAATCAAAATAAATCAAAAGCAATTATAAAATTGCTTTTACAATAGGATCTTCTACTTCATCAGCAGAAATTTCTTCTATAGATTCAATTTTGATTTGATTTTTCTTAATTCCGTGTTTGCTTCCAAATACAGAGTAAATTTTTTCATAAATGTCTTCTTCTTTAAATGCTTTGTATTCTTTAGTGAAAACTTGAATTTCACTACCCATTACAAATTTACCTTTAATTCTGTAAATTTTAGTTTGCATAAATCATCCCTCAATAAATATCTATAATTAATCATCAATATAATTTCAAACATTCTGTTAATAAACTTTGATTAATCATAAAGTTAAGTTATTTACTTACTTAATCATCAAAGTCAAGGAATCCTAAAGCTTCTTCAATTCTAGCCATTTCAGGACCAGTTGTTTTATCTCCAACCATTACTCCTTTTGAATTAGCTATTCCACAAGCACCTACAAGAGGTAAACCTCTACATACAGTTCCAATGTCACCTTCAACTTTGAGAACATCTCTCATTAAGTCGACTTCTTCAGGACTTGCATCTCTATGTACTAAAAATCCTTTATTAGTTACAATAGATAAGGAACCTATAATATTAGAATCAGCAATAGTTGCTAACTCTACAGGAACTCCTAAAGTATCTTCAATAGCTTTAACAGCTTCTTTTTCAAGAGCGGAACTTGCAATAGCCCCATAATCATTAACTGCAAGGATATTACCTATAGCAGTGTATTTTCCAGGCATTGTTTCAACATTAATATCATGATCTTTAAAGAATTTAAGTTCTCTATCATTAACATATGGAGAAACAATGAAACCATTAGAGTTTCCTGTGAGTAATGCACCAATTAAATTAGTTCCAGCAATAGAAGTTTTTAAAACTTCAACACCTAAAACATCACGAACAATATTTTCCATTTCAATAGGAAAATTAAAAGGTACAATAGCTACATCTTCATTAACAGATATGTAAACACCTAAATTAGGGTTTCCAGTGAGATTTATTCTTTTAAGCATGTTAATTCCTTCTAAATAAAATAGGATTTCAAACTTAAATAATTTCACTTAAGTACATATCCTTAACTAATTAATAAAATAGTAATCTAAGAAAATAAACTACTAAATATTATAAAATAGTAATCTAAGAAAATAAACTACTAAATATTATAAATTAGAAATCTAAGAAAATAAACTTAAAAAAGATGATTAATATTAAAATAGTATTTAGTTTTCTGCTAAAGTAGCGAAAACAATACCTTCATCATCTTTAACTGCGTTTACTTTTACTTTAGATGGGATTTTTTGAATTCCTCTTTCCCAAATAAATTCATTAATAGAAGCATCAATTTTTACTTCTTCAGCTTTCATGTGTTTCATTAAAAAGTTTTGAACTTCTCTGATAGCTCTAGGAGCTCTGATAGTTCTTTTAACATCTTTAACTTTTCTAAGTGGTATAACATAAGTTCTTTCTAATTCTTCTGCCATATTAAACACCCCTATAATTTAAGATTGTTTCTTCTCCAATGTCTAGGTTTAGGTCTGTATCTTAATTTACGTTGAGTTTTAGCATAAGCCCAAATTGGAATTCTTCTGTTTTGTTTATTAGCTTTAGCCATTCTTAATTTTTTAGCTAATGGTTTATTTCTACTCATATAATCACCATGAATAATAAATATTTTTAATAATCCGATAATTTTAATAAATGATTTTTATTAATTGTTTAAAACAACAAATTTAGTCTGTAAACAACAGATTGTATCAATCTAAGTTATTTCAAACCAATAACATTTGTTTGATAGTGTTCAGGGAAAATTTCACTTGAATTTCCACCTTTTTTATCAATTAATAATCTGATTTCAACTTCATAATCAGAACTTGTATCTTTATTACTTTTTTCATGTTTAAGTTCAAAAAGCTCATTCATAAGGTATTTAACAGTTTTATGACCGAAACTGTCTAAATTAACATATTGAACATTTTTTCTTGCTTCTAAACTTTGAATTTGATTTCTATTAAGTTTAGGAGTTTTATCATCTCTTCTTGTTCCGTCAGCAACTAAGTCATATTCTTCAGCTACTGCTTCAATAACTTCATTATGAAGATATTTAATTCCTTCATTTGGAAATCCATCTTCCATAATCATAGTAACTGCTTTATCTAAAATTGAAATATCTAAATCTAAAACTTTATGTTTTAAATTAATAGATTTAGCAGATTTTGAAGCTGGAATAAAAGAATCATAAACACCAAAGTTAGCAGTGACAAGTTCTACATCAAATCCTAAACGACTTAATATAATTCCCATTAAGGAACTGTCTTTTCCACCACTATAAAGAACACAAGCTTTCATATCATCAATACTGTATTTATATATGATTTTACGTGTACTATCTTAGCGTCTAGAGATTTTAATTTCTCTTTTTTGACCCATAAGATTTTTAAGTAACACTTTAAGTTGTTCATCAGTTACTTTTCCTCTAAGAGAACCTGCTTGAGCTGATTGTAATAATTGAATTTCAATTTGTTGAACTAACTCAGGTTTAGTTAATCTAATATTATCTAATCTACTACGAGCTTCAGGAGTTAAAACTTGTTTCATTGCTTGCTTTAATTGAGCTTGCATTTCCTGTTGCTGTTGTTGAGCTAATTGCTGTTGAGCTAACTGTTGCTGAGCCATTTGTTGAGGGTCAGCACCCATAGCTGCTCTTTGTTGTAATTCAGCCATACGTTTTTGACGTAATCTTTCAAGTTCGTCCATTCTTAAACCTCATTAAATCATTTAATAATGAATCATTAAATCAATAATTTTACAATTTCTTAAAATATCCCTTCTTAGTATTTAGAAAGTTCAGGAATATCTTTAATTATTTCAGCAGAAGTATTATCTAAGAAAGATCTTCCTTCAGAGGTGATAATTCTTCCAGCATCGACTTTTTCTACGTATCCAGCAGCTTCTAATTGGTGTAAAGCTACTCTTACAATAGAACCGCTTCCTTTTCTGAATTTTTCAGGATTTACTCCTCTATCTTTTTTACCGCCGTAGAAAGTTCTTAAACTTCTTACTCCGACAGGTCCATCAATATAAACTCTTCTTAAGATAGAAGCAGCTCTTACATACCACCAGTCGATATTTTCTGGTTTTCTTTCTTTGTGAACACCAGTTTTAACAAGTTTAGTCCATTCAGGGGCATCAATGTTTTCATTTTCTTTAAGTTCAGCTGCAACAGTATTAATTAATACATCTGCAGGAACATCAAATACAGTAGTCATATATATTTACTCCAATATTTTTATCAATCTTAAAAGCTCATTCACCTAAGACTGGTGTCTGTAACTCTAAGCAAAGGCAAATTAAGATTGTTTTTTATAAATAACAGCAACATTCCCTCTAACGTCAATAAGTTCTGATCGTGTATTTTCAACAATGTTGCTAATGTAATCATCTTTATTTCTTTTAATTCCTTTAGCAAATCGTAATTTAACAATCTGGTTAGCTTTTAACTGGCGTTTAATCTCTTCAATAACATTATCATTAACACCAGATTTACCAACATTTATTGTCATAGCGGAACGAGCTTCATTCATAATCTCTTTTTTTGAAAGTTTAAGAGTCAATTTTAGCTCTCCTTTTTGCTTTTTTCTCCTTGATATAAGGAATTTTCATAATATGGCCACATTCACCACAAAAAATGTTAACTTCTTCGTTAACGAGCCGGACGGTAGAATTATGACCGGTGACTAGGAACTTATGACAATTTTTACAATATCGTCTTTTCCAACCATGTGGAATCGGAGTGTTATACTTCTTTGATAAATTCAATGCATGCTCAACATAACGATGAGCTCTATCGGAATCCTGATGAAATTCCTTCTCTGCAAGATTAAAAAGTATATCCATTCTCTCTTGAGCTATATCAATCATCCATTTAGGTCGTTTTCCTCTAGTCAAGTTATACCCTCCTCATACAGTATAAAACAATTTTATTATTACTCTATAAAAAAAGTAATAAAAAGTAATATTCTCATACTATTAGCATAAGAAGAATATTATGATAAGTTATGTTTTTTATTATATATAATACTTATTATTAATATAACAAAATTTTAAATAAATTTTCAAAAATAAGAACAAATTAAAACTAAAAACTATAGTTTATAAAAATAATTTTATAAAATATAAAATTACATATTAACATATAGCAAAAGAACTTAATAAATCTTTATAAATTAATTAATGAGATGAAAAAATGGCAGAATTATCCTTTAGATATGCAGAAGAAAAAGATAGTGAATTAATCTTATATTTTATTAAAGAAATTGCAAAATATGAAAATATGTTAGATGAAGTAGATGCAACTGTTGATTTAATTAAAAAAGGAGTCTTTGAAACTAAAACAGCAGAAGTATTATTCATCCAAGAAGACAATAAAGAAGTAGGATTTGCACTATTTTTCCATAATTTCTCAACATTCACAGGAAAACCAGGTCTCTATCTCGAAGATATCTTCATTAAAGAAGAATACAGACACAAAGGATATGGTAAAGCAACCTTAAAAAAATTAGCAAAAATTGCAATTGATAGAGATTGTGCTAGATTTGAATGGGTTTGTCTAGATTGGAACGAACCAAGTATACAATTTTACACATCACTTGGAGCAAAACCAATGGACGAGTGGACAATCTATAGGTTAAGTGGAGAAGCATTAAAAAAATTAGCCGAAGATTAAATATTTCGATAGGTAAAATTTAATCAATAAATTAATTAGTGAAAATCATGGATATTATTAATTATTTATGATTATTCATTGATTACTTAAAATCCAATCCATAAAATCAATATATCCAATAGGATATTCTTCACTACCATTAATAATATCTAAACAAATAGCTACTAAATCGTCAATAGACTTATCACCACAGTCTATTTCACTAACATCCTCACCATAAAATTCATAAGCTTCAGCAGAACAAACAGCTAATGCCTCAGCTTCACAATTTTCATAAACTTTAGATTCTGTATAATTACGAGCATCTAAACGCTCTTTAAGGACATTAGGGTTTAAACGAAGAACAATCATTTTATCTGCACCATGACAAAGATGAGATAAATGACCTTCAACAATAGCTATTTTGTCATCTTTAGGTTCTTTAAAAAAAGCATCTAATTCTTCATTAAGACCTTTATCTAATTTTTCAATATTAATAATTTTATAAAATTTATCTGGATCTTCTCCATCAACAAAATCATTAGCTATTGCAAAATCATTAATTTTGATAAATTTACAGTTAAATCCATCATTTGTTAATTTATTTGCAAGTTCTGTTGCTAATGTGGTTTTACCAGTACATGGAGTTCCAGATATAAAAATAATTTTGTTTTTTAAAGACATGATAAATCACTTATTTTGAATATAAGTACAGTAGATAATATTATTTCTTTAAAATAATTCTTAAAATATCTTGATCGTCTAAAACGTGGTCGGGACCTACTTTTTGACCTGGGAATTTAACTGAGGTTCCCCAGATTTTTGCATGTCTGAAGTTTTTAACGAATTCTCTGTGGAGTTTACCACAAACATCAATAACAGTAGAACCTTTAGTAATAACAAGAGGATCTTCCATATCTGCATGTCTACCTTGTGGTTTGAGATAAACTCTTACAAGGTCAAGATTATTATAGATGGTTTCTTTGAGTTCATCAATATTCATTTTTTTATCAGCAGAAATTGGAATGAATTCAGGAATATATTTTTTAAGTTCTTCTAAGTAAGCTTCGTCAACTAAATCAACTTTATTTAAGAGAATCATCATTGGAACATAGGATTTATTAGCTTCAATAACATCAATAAATTGATCCATAGTTACATCATCTCTAAATAAAATATCAGCATTATGGATTCCATATTCATTGATAATAGATCTAATAATTTTTTCATCTAAATATGTAAGAGGTACAGTTGATGAGACATTTACTCCACCTTTACGTGTTTTTTTGATTTTAACATCAGGTTTTTTCTCATTAGGTCTAACACCAACATTTCTAAGTTCTCTTAAAATAACATCTAAATGTTGAGGATTAAGAGTATCTAATACAATAATAATTAAATCTGCAGTTCTTGCAACAGATAAAATCTCCTTACCTCTACCTTTACCTCCAGCAGCTCCTGTAATAATACCTGGAACATCAAAAATCTGAATTTGAGCATTATTATATTCCATAATACCTGGAATAATATCTAAAGTAGTAAATTGATAAGCTCCAACTTTACTTTCAGCATTAGTAAGTTCATTAAGTAAAGTAGATTTACCTACAGAAGGGAAACCCACAAGAACAGCAGTAGCATCTCCACTCTTTTTAATATGGAAACCTTCACCTTTAGTTCCACCACTACTTCTTTTAATCTGTTCTTCTTTAAGCTGAGATATTTTAGCTTTTAATTTACCAATATGGTGAGAGGTAGCTTTATTATAAGGAGTTTTTTTAATTTCTTCTTCAATCTCTTTTATTTTTTCTTCAATTCCCACAAAACCACCAATTATATAAATCAGAATAATAATTTTGTATATTGTATAATCAATTAAATTAATACATTAGTATAATATCATATAATATTACATTATAATATAACTATTTGTATTTAAAACATATAAACACTATGGTAAAATTAGTGATTAAATTGTATAATTTAATAAATAAATGTAATTTAGAAAATAAAAAAATAAGCATGCCTAAAAAATAATAAAAAATAAAAAAAGAAAGTAGAATAAAATTCTACTTATAATTTAATTTTACAATAGTACTAACAACAATATTACTTAACAACACTATCACTTGACAACAGTAATTCTAAAATCGAATTACTAAGCAATTGTCCAGACAGCAACACCATTATCCATATGGTCTAATTTAAATGTATCTTGTCCAGCTCCACCTAATAAGTATAATCTAGTGAATACTGAATTTTCAAGTACATTATCCATTAATATAGCAGTGTAGGAACCGCCATAACCCATGAGGTATAATGTGTAGTTTCCATCTTTGTTAAGGGTTTGATTGTTAACTAAGTAACCATCTTCAATAACAAGAACAGATTTTGCTTCAAGTGGGTTGTATTTAGTACCATTAAGATCAATTTCAGAACCATTACTAGTAAATACAGCTTGAGTTTGACCAGTAGTTTGATTATTAGAACGATCAATAACTACATTGAAATCAATACCATTTTCACTTAATAAGGTAGTAACACCTTTAGAGTGAGCAGGTACATTAACAGCTTCAGTAGATACATAATATTGGTAATTAGTACTTTCTAAATTATCAAAGTCCCAAGAACCGAAGTAACTCCACCAACCAGCTTTTTGAATCATATCAGAACTTAAAATAAATTCTACTTTATTTGGATGTGCTGGGTGTGATTGAGATACAACACTGTTTGCTTGTGCTTCAGATAATTTATAATCTTTCATTAAAGTAGATTTAGCATTAGCTGCATCCATTGGGAGAACTTTAAGTAAAGCTTCAACCGCAGTAGCATTACTACCAGTATATTCTGCTAATCTATCAGATGCATTACTACCTGTAGTAGCTAACATTTGTAAAATACCTTTAGATAAAGCGAAATCAGAAGTAGTTAGTGATCTACCTACCCAGAATGCACGGTCCCCAGATTGTGAACCACCGTCGAAACTTGTTGGACGGTCAGCAGCAATTTCGAATAGGTAACCAAAGTCCCACCAGGATACAATTACAGCATCTTCAGCGGTGTGTGCTTTAATATATGTTAATGAATTATACATTGGGTCACTAGTACTTGGAACAACAGTTTCAGCAGTTTGGTATGCTCCACAAACAGTAGGAGATACTAATGCTATTGTAATTAAAATAACAACTAAAAGTTTTTTAACTGAAATATCTGCATCTCTAATAGATTTAAATCCATAAATAACAATTACAGAAACAACTGCAAGAATAATGAATAATGCTAAACCAATTATTATAGCATTAGGTGCAATAAAGTCATATAATTGAGTAATAGGGAATGCAATAAGTGCAGAACATATAATTGCAATACCAAGTAAAACTTTTGTATCTTTAACATTGGATTTAACATAATCTACAACAAATCCTACAAATATTCCTCCTAAGAGACCTAATGGGATAACTAATGCCTGAATAAACCTTGTACCTTGACTTACTGCAATTAAACAAGCAATAACCCATACAAAGAATAAGGAGAAGTATAATAAGAGAGTACGTCTATCACTATAAATTTCATTATTAGAACCAAATGAACCGATATTTTTAAGAGATACACGGTACATATTTTCTTCTTTTCTACGAGCTGCAGCTTTACGTTGACTTTTATGTGGTTTTTTATTTTGAGTTGTTGGAGCTTTTCTTAAATTCCATACTTTTTGAGCAAAGACATATAATACAAAGATAGCACCGAATAAAACAACAATACCACCAATACCGTTAACAACACCACCAGAGTTAGCTAAGAATGCACCAGCAAGTCCACCTGCTAAAACATTAGGAATTTGCATCTCTGCAACAGAAACAAGTACATTAGGCCAAACACTAGCAGCAGTAGCTTGAAGGGAAACAGTTCCCATAAGAGAAGTAATACCTCCAAAGAGTCTATCAGGACCCATAATAAGAAGCATACCTATAATTCCAACAACTATTACAAATACTATAGAGAATAACTCTCTTTGATTAATTAACCATTCTAATTTATTTGAATAAGATTTAGGTGATTCAATAACTTTAACTTTGAATATGTAAGCTAATAAATAGAATGCAATCATTACTAATACTAAGACTGCTGGATAAAACATGAACCCAGTCCAAGATAATCCATAAACTCCAATTGAAGCAATAGAAAGTAAACCAAATATGATTTTATGAGATAACTTTTTACTTCTAACACACTCTATAAAGAATAGGATAAAGAATAAAGGTAAAGTTACATTGAACATATCTGTATCGAAAAATCCTGCAAAAGTGTGGGCAAAATAGTTTGGACCTAAACCTACAAGTAAAGAAGCAGCTATAGCACCATAATCATTAGTAAGTCTTCTAACAAAAATATAAGTTGGAATTACAGCAAATGAAGCTATAAGTGCACCAGTCCAAAATGCAACTTCAGTAATAGACATTGAAGTAAACAAATTGAAGAAATTATACAAAGCAATAGTTACATAAGCAATCATTGGTTGGTAACTACCAACTTCACGTCCAGATGGATAGTATGAATGCATATCCCATCCAGAACCATTAACCAGTTTATCACCGAAATATCCATGATCCATATAATTTTCAGTCATCCTTAAGTTAAAATATGAGTCCATCTCAGAGAAATAAGGAAGACCATTTGCATCTACATACTCCGCTTTTGCATCATCTGGAAACATAGCCAAATCTGCAGCGTGAGCCCTAAAAGCAAATACAATAGTAAACAATACTAATAAAATGATCACAGATTTTAATATTGTTTTTCCTTTTTGACTAACCATAAAACGCCTCGAGTACATTTTAATTTATTACATAATTAATTATTAAACAGTAAAAATAAATAGATAAGTCTTTAATAAGGCAATTAATCATTATTTAAAATCATTATTTAAATTTTATTATTAATTAATTAACCCATATCAATACCATACTATTCATGATTTATTCTTAAAAAGTTAATAGATAGCATCTTATCTATACTTTATTTAATAATAATATAATTATATAATTAAAAGTTTATAAAATTATCGAAAAAATATTATAAAATAAGTTAAAAATGGGGTAATAATTATAAAAAAAGAAAAAAGATTAAGATTACTGAGGAATTAGTTTTTATTAGGAATTTCTTTTTCTTTTTTATTTAATTCATTTAGTTTATCCATAGAAGTTGTGAATTTACAGTTAGGGAATCCAGAACATCCTACGAATTCACCGTATCTTCCAGAACGTTTTAAAAGGTCTCTGCCACATTCAGGACATTTACCTACGACTTCAGGAGCTTGTCTTCTACTTACTTGTTTACCACAGTTAGGGTCAAGACAGGATTGTTGTCTTGGTTTACCATATGAAATCATTGGTAATCCACAATCAGGACATTTTTTCTTTAAGATATTAGCTCCTTTTGGAAGTGGATAGAGAGTTCTACAGTCTGGGAATCTTGAACAACCAATGAAACTGCTTTTATTTTTTCTTGAGGTTCTTTTAACTAATTTTCCACCACAAGCACAGTCTCCAATTACATCAGCTTCTTCGGAGGAAACATATATTTTAGTACCAATAGCTGTTTCATTTTTCTCAATATCAGCAAGGATTACTCTAACTTCTGCTTCACCTTTTTTAATAATTTCATCTTTACTAATTTTATTTTGAGAAATTGCTTCAATATCTTTTTCAAGATCTCTTGTTAATTCTTCACTGGTAATATTTGAACAGTATTCTTTAAGAGTGTCAATAATATCTTCACCTAATTTATTAACTTCAATTTTTTTCTTACCAGTGATATATTTACGGTCATATAATTTAGCAATAATGTCTGCACGAGTAGCTTTAGTACCTAATTCTCTTTTTTCTAATTCTTTAATAAGAGATGCTTCATTATATCTTGCAGGAGGTTTAGTTTCTTTTTCTTCAGATAAAATTTCATGAATTTTAAGAGTATCTCCTTTTTTAATTGGAGGGAATTCATCAGCTTCAACTTTTTTAAATTGTTTATAATGTTCTAACCAACCCATGTAAGAAACTCTTTTTCTTTTAAACTCAAATTCTTCTTTTCCTACATTTAAATTAGTTTTCATTGTTTCTAATTTAGAATCTTCTCCAAAACAACTGATAAATCTATAAACAATTAATTCATAAATCTTTTGTTCATCAGCATCTAATTTACCTGGTAAAACACCAGTTGGGTGAATAGCAGGGTGTGCAGCATCTTCTTTTTTACCTTCATTTGGTTTTAAATTCTTAGGTAATTTAACAATATGCTTTTTAAACTCTGCATCTTTAGATAAAGATAATAATATACTTTTAAGATTTAAAGATTCAGGAAGTTTTTGAGATGAGGTACGAGGATAAGAAGTATATCCCCCAGTATATAAGTTTTGAGCAGCTACTTGAGTTCTTTTAGGTGAAAATCCAAAAGCATTATGTGCTTCAGCTTGAAGACCGCCTAAATTAAATGGTATTGGTGGTTTTCTTATAGTTTCAGAAACATTAACATCAGTTACAGTTGCATCTGCACCTTGACAATTTTCAAAAATAGCTTCAGCATGCTCTTTATCAAATATTTTACCATCAGTATGATCTGCAATAATATCATGATCAGATTTAGCTTTAATCATCCAATAAGGTTCAGGAACAAAAGCCTTAATCTCTTTTTCCCTATCTACTAACATAGATAATGCAGGAGTCTGAACACGACCTGCAGATAAACTAATTCTTCTTCCTTTAGCAGATCTAACTGCTCTTCCTAAAGCAGCTGAAATATTAATACCATAATAATAATCTAAAAAGTGACGAGCAATACCACTATCTACTTGATGATAATCAATATCAATCATATTATCATAAGCATTTTTAATATCTGTCTTAGTTAAAGTTGAAAATTTCATCCTTGTAGCTTTAGCTTCTGCATTATTACCACAAGCATATTTCAAAGCATGATATCCAATTAAAGTACCTTCTATATCATAATCGCAAGCATGAACAAATTTATCTGCACCTCTAGAAAGCTTCTTAATTGCAGTAACATAATCTCTAACATAAGCATTACTCTTATTAATCTCATAAGCAGGGAACCAATCAATATCAAATTTATACTTAGCAAACTTATCTAAAGCTGCTAAACCATATAAATGACCAACAGCAGATACAACAGTAGTTGTCTTACCATCTTCCTCAAATTCCCAATATTTAACCTTACCTACTTTCTTCTGCTGAACCTTAGAAGATAAAGCCTTAGCTATCTTCTCTGCAGCTTTAGGTTTTTCTGATATAATAATTTCATGCATGCGAATCACTTTAAATAAATAAAAATACAAGTTAACAAAATTAATTAATTAATTAAAATTAAGTAAAAATAAGATTTAATCAATAACATATTTAATATTTTCGATTTTATCAATTACAATCTTAAAAAATTCTAAGAATTTTACAAATA
>JAKSUE010000109.1 GCA_024409165.1 archaeon | reverse complement strand
AATTTAATGAATATTTAAAAAAAAGAAGCATAATTTTAATGAAAATTAACTAAAAAATAATAAAAAAGATATTTCGTTAAATAATTAAAAAAAAATAAATAAAAAACTAAAGTAAAGAGTATAAAACCCAAACTTTATGTTTTTTTAAGAATTAAGACCAAACTTAACCTAAATTATTAATTTAATTAATATTAATTTTAATCATTGTTTTTTACGATAGATAACTAAAAATAATGA
This sequence comes from archaeon, assembly GCA_024409165.1. Taxonomy (GTDB): domain Archaea; phylum Methanobacteriota; class Methanobacteria; order Methanobacteriales; family Methanobacteriaceae; genus Methanobrevibacter. Next base: position 5,040 of record JAKSUE010000109.1, on the reverse strand, counting down.
TGATAGGATTAATAAGAATATTGGATTAGATGTTTTAGACATGCTAATATTGTTATTAATATTATCATTAATATTGTCATTAATATTCTTATTTTTATTAGAATAATTTTCATTAAAATAATTTATATTTTTATTATTCTTGTTATCATCATAATAATTCTTATTATTAGAATAAGAATCTTTAGCTATTTCAGATTCAATTTCTGAACTATTAGAACTATTGTTTGTACTATTATTTTGATTTGTTGAATTAAATGAAACAAATAGATTATAGTTACCCTTTGTATTAGGTAAAGCTAAATTAAGCTTTCCACTACCATTAACAATATATACGATTTCTTTTTTATTATTAAAATTGATTGTAAGGATTAAATTAGGAACGCTTTTATCATCAAAACTTGCTTGAATTGGAATTTCAAGGGATTGATTGACTTTACCTACAATTTTAGGGATTTTGAAACTTAAGTTCTTTTTAGTGCCTTGATATGAATAATTATCAAATGTTATAATATCATAGTCTTCACTTTGATTAATATTGGAATTTGTATTATTTGTAGAATTACTACTTATAGGGTTATTTGTAGAATTACTACTCATAGAATTATTTGTAGAATTATTATAATTCAACTCATCATTTGGAACTATTTCATTATTTATCTCACTCTCAAATTCCTCATCATAAATTGAAATATATGTGAAATTTCTACTATTTTTATAATATTCATTTCCATAATATCTAAGTTCAAATGCAAAATCTCCTGTTGAGTTTATTGTTATTGGAATAGTGGATTTACCATCAATAATGGTTGAGTTATACTCCTTTGAAAAAACATAAACTGCAACTTTTGTACCATTTTTAACAGATTGATTATTTTCATCATAAACTGTGAAATTTAACAAGAGTTCTTTATTTTTTATTCCTATAAATTTAGTGGCAGAGGAATAATTAGATGAGATGTATGTTTTTTCTTTTACAATGCCTTCAACAGTTACATTAAGATTAAAATGATATTCATCAATTTCATTATTATAATTATTAAAATCACTGAAATCAGTAACATCAATAACATCAGTAACATCAATGAAATCATTAGAAATTATAATTTGATTATTATAATCTGTAGCACTAACCGCAGGTAATGATAGTAAAAAACAAATGAATAAACTTAAAATAAATATAAATTTACGATTTAACATATCATTCACCTTAAGACAATTAAATCTTCTTTAAATTAATATTCTAAGACATTTATACTATTTTAGGATATTTGTATCTTTGTATCTAACATTTTATTTATTATCATATATAAATATTACTTTTTTGATGTAAAGTATTACAAAATGACTTAAATTTTTTACTTTGATTTAAAAATTACAGAATAAAAACAAAATTCTAAAATGGTTTAAATTTTACACTTTTACTTAAATTATTTACTTAATGTGAGCAAATATTATATAATAACTAATTACAAATATTATTATAATAAATTTTATAAAAAATTTAAATTAAATTTAAAATAAAATTTAATTAATTTAAATTAAAAAACATGAAAAGGGTGAAAAAATGTCATTTTTAAAATTAATATTCACTAATCCTTTTAGAAGTAAAAGTAGAGCATTACTTGCTATTATTGGTATTGGTATTGGAATAGCTACTATTGTGGCTTTAGGTGCTGTTACCGATGGGATGATTGCAAGTGCTGATGATACTTTACATGCTGGAGGATCAGATTTTACAATAAGTGGAAAAGCAGATAATGAATCCACACAAATGATGAGTTTTGGTACTTCAAAATTTGATGAATCTTATGTGGATAAGATAAAGAATGTAAGTGGAATTAGTCAGGCCATACCTATTTATATGGGAATTATTTCAACAAGTAAATCACCTTTCTTTACATTAATTGGTATGGACCCTGTAAATAAAAATGTTGCAGAGATAACAATAACTTCAGGTAGAATGTATAAAAATGGTAGTAATGAAGTTATTATGGGAAAAGTATCTGCTGAAACTGAAGAAAAAAGTGTTGGAGACACAATTACTCTTAAAGGAAAAGAATTTAAGATTGTAGGTATTTTTGAATCTGGTAATTCTTTCCAAGATGGAGGTTCATTTGCTTCATTAGATGTTGTACAAGACTTAATGGATGATACAGAAAATATTAGTTCTATTTATGTAAAAGTTGCAAGTGGTCAAGATGCAAAAGTCGTTAAAGAAAGAGTTGACAATTTATATGGAGATAATTTAACTACAATTAGTTCATTAACTGATTTAGAAATGGTTAAAGACTTAATTGATATGCTTAATGGTGCAAGTTGGGCTATTTCTTTACTTGCAATTGTTATTGGAGCTGTTGGAATCATTAATACTATGTTAACTTCTGTATTTGAAAGAACAAGAGAATTAGGAGTATTAAAAGCAGTTGGATGGTCAAATAATAGAATTTTATTAATGATTGTTGGAGAATCAATTGTTATAACTGTTGTAGCAGGAATTATAGGTTCAATAGTAGGTGTGGTAGGTATAGAATTACTTGCTGCAACTGGTGCTGTTGATATGTTAACTCCAGTTTATACAATTAGTACATTTGCAAAAGCATTTGGTGTTGCAATTGGTGTAGGTATAATTGGTGGACTTTATCCTGCATATAAAGCAACAAGATTACCAGCTACAGAAGCTTTAAGATATGAATAAGAGGGATAAAATGGCAAATATTATTGAATTAAAAAATGTTGTTAAAACCTTTGAAGAAGGAAGAATTAAAGCTTTAAATGGTGTTGATTTAGAAATCAAAGAAGGTGAATTTGTATCTATTATTGGTCCTTCAGGTTCTGGTAAATCTACTTTATTAAATATGTTAGGTGCTTTAGATACTCCTGAAAGTGGGGAAATTACTGTTGCAGGTTATGATTTAATAAACAGTAAAGATCTTCATAAATTCAGAGGAGAAAAATTAGGTTTCATTTTCCAACTTCACAATCTTATATCAAGTATTAGTGTTGTAGAAAACGTTGAAATTCCAATGTTTACAAGTGACTTAAATTCAAAAGAAATGAGAGAAAAAGCTCTTGACCTTTTAAATCGTGTTGGTTTAAAAGATAAAGCAAATATCAACCCAAGTAAACTTTCAGGAGGAGAAAGACAAAGAGTTGCAATTGCAAGATCTTTAGCTAATGACCCTGAAATCCTCTTAGCAGACGAACCAACAGGTGCACTTGATTCTAAAACAAGTCAATTAATTCTTGAAGAATTAACAAGATTACACAAAGAAGAAAATGTAACCTTAATTGTAGTAACCCACGATATGAATGTTGCTAAATTAGCAGACAGAATCATTGAAGTATTTGATGGAAAAATAATCAATGCTGAAGATGGGGATTTACTACATAATAAAATTGAAATTGATAATTAAGAGTATTCTCTTAATTATTTTTTACTTTTTTTATCAAAATATACTTATTTTAATAAAATAATTTATTTAACATATAATTCAATTTATAAACTTAATAAATCAATATTGAATAAATAACCCTATTTAAGTGAATTATAATGCAAAACGAAAATTCTAATCTTAAATCAATTACTGGAAATCCTAAAAAAGCTGTTAAAAAATTAGCTATTCCAATAGTTTTATCTATGTTAATTATGTTTTCAAATAATATCATAGATAGTATGTGGGTAGCTGGGCTTGGAGCATCTGCACTTGCAGCACTTGGATTTATTACTCCATTATACACTGTTTTAATTGGAATTGGTAATGGAATTGGTGCTGGAGTTAATTCTTTAATGAGTAGATGTGTTGGTGCTAAAAAGTATGATAGTGCAAATAATGCAGCTATTCATGGACTTATTTTAACAGTAATTCTCTCAATAATAATATCTGCAATACTCATCTTTAATTTAACAGATATTTTAATATTAATGGGAGCAAGTGAAGTCTTAAGTTATGGATATGATTATGGATTTTATATCTTTGCTGGAACCTTCGCATTCTTCTTACCTGCTATTTTAGCAAGTATTCTCAGAGCAGAAGGAGATGTTAAAAGATCAACTTATCCCCTTGTATTAACTGCAATTTTAAATATGATTCTTGACCCTATCTTTATTTATACATTAAATTTAGGAATTAAAGGAGCAGCTATAACAACAGTTCTCACCCACTTAATAGGTGCTTTATTAATGGTTTATTGGATTTTCATTAAAAAAGACACATACTTTGAAATTAAAAAAGAACAATATAAAAGAAAATTCAAAATATATAAAGAAATCCTTTATGTAGGTACTCCTGCATGTTTAGAAGAAGTTATCTTTGCAATAGTTGGAATTATATTTAATTATTTAATCATAGTAACAGCTGGAACTCAAGAAGTAGCTGTTTTTACAATAGCATGGAGATTCATTGCTGTAGGAATCTTACCTACAATTGGAGTAGGTACAGCTGCACTAACAGTTGGTGGAATAGCTTATGGTGCAAGAAATGCTAAAAATCTAAAAACAAGTGTAAATTATTCTACATTAATAAGTTTAATCATCACAATAATCATTGTAGCATTCTTCTTTATATTTGCAGATCCAATATCCTATGTATTTAATTATTACACAGGAAATCCTGAATTAATACCAAGAACTGCAGAAGTACTAAGAATTATGAGTTTCTATGACCTTTTAATACCATTTGGATCAATTGCAGCTTACACATATCAAGGAATTGGAAAAGGATTCACTTCACTTACAATTACAATATTTAGAGAACTCATATTAAGTATGGCAATGGCATATATATTTGCAATTCCTCTTAAAATGGGAGTATTTGGAGTATATATTGGTTCTACAATTGGTATTTCAATAGGTTCCATGGTAGGATACTTTGCTATGCAACTATTTATAAAGAAATTCACTAAATTATATTCCACCAAATAAAATAAGTAAATTTGTTAAATTACAAAAATAATCATATATGTCATGTGAATTATATATGTATGTACATCTACATCTATACAAAACTAAATAAAAAAAGATAAAATAAATAGCTAAATCAA
>JAKSUE010000108.1 GCA_024409165.1 archaeon | reverse complement strand
TATAAATAATAAAATAATAATCAAATTAGTCTAATACAAATTTATAATAAAATAAAGAAAAACATAAAAAATAAAGAAAAAATAAAGAAAAGGAGAATTAAATATGGCAAAATATGTTATAATTAGTGGAAGTCCAAGAAAAGGAAATTCTGACGCTATTGCAGAATTTATTAAAGGTTCTTTAGACGGAGAAGTTGAATTATTCGATATTAAATCCAAAGACATTACTTTCTGTCAAGCAGACAATGCATGTAAAGTAAAAGATGAATGTGTTTACAAAGACGATGCATATGACCTTATAAAAATGTTAGAAGAATGTGATGGTGCATTCTTTATTGCTCCTGTCTACTTTGGAAGATTACCAGGTATGGTAGCAGCTGTAATTGACAGATTCTACTCTAAATTCAACCCTGCAAAAGGCATTCCTATGCCTGATGTTAATAAAAAAATCGGTCTTATCTTAACTTATGGTGGAGGAGAAGACGATTACACTCCTGTAGCTGAACAAACTGCATTTGCATTTGGTGTTTTAGGATTTGGATCTCACAAAAATGTCTTAGTCGGAGATAACAACGACCCTGAAGCATTTGCATCCAAAGATGACCAAAAAGCTGCAGTTAAAGATTTAGTTGATTGGGTTATTGAATAAATAATTCAATCAAATAGGTAATATTAGTTAATAATATTAACTAAAAAATAAAATAAAATAATAAAAATCATTAAACATAAAAATTAGCTATTAATTTAGCTAATTATCTTCTTTTTTTTAAATAAATAGAATAAATAAACTTAAAAAAAAAATAAAATTAAAATAATAATTAAAATAATAATTAAAAAAATAATAAAATTATTTATTCCAACGTTTTAATTTAGGGAATAATTCTTCACTCATTTTACGAGCTTCATCTTCGCTCATTCCAGTTGCTTCTGCAGTTTTTGGAACACAGAAATCAATCATTTCTTCCATAGTTATATCAGAAGTAAATTTACCATCTTTATAACAAAATTTACAGTAATCTTTACTTTCACTACCATCTTCTTCAGTTCCATACATTCCAGGACTTAAAGGCATCATACATGATTGACATAATTCCATATTTTCAAAATCCATAATTAATTCTCCATATAAATTAAAAATAAAATAAAATAAACTTAAATAAACTAAAATAAGCTAAAATAGATTAAAATAAACTAAAATAGATTAAAATAGATTAAAAATTAATGATAAGGTTAAATTAAAAAAATAAAAAATAAAAAAATTAGAACTGTAAAATAAAATAAAAAATAATAGTTAAATACTATTATTTAGTTCTTAAAACTTCTACAGCTTTGACAAATTCTTCAGCAAATCTTTCTACTTTTTCAGGAGCAATTGAGAAACTTACTCTTAAGAAATTGTCTCCAAATCTGTTACTTGTGTAAGAACCTTGTCTTGTAAATATTTTTTTAGAGAGTAAATAAGTAGACATGTCTTCAGGGTCGATTCCTGCACCAGATAAGTCAATAGCCATCATGTTTGCTTGTGATGGATAGACTGGTAAGAAGACACCTTCACATTTATCAACAGCTGCTTTAATGATTTCTTGATTAGAACGAGTAGTGTTTTTTACAAAATCAAGCCAATGTGGTTTGGTTTTTAATGCTTCAATAGCTCCAGCTTGAGCTACTAAGTTTGTACCTACGTCGTTAATAATAATTGATTTTACAACATTTGTAATGTATGGAGCAGCTATGATTGCACCTAATCTGAGACCTGCTAAACCATAACTTTTAGAGAAACTATACATTGTAATTGCATTTTTAGGAGCATATTTAACTGCTAAGAAATGTTCATCTGCAAAATCACGATAGGTTATATCATGAACTAAGAAGATATCATTTTCAATAGCAATTTCAGCAAATTCTTTCATTTCTGCTTCAGTATATGAGCTTCCTAATGGGTTTAATGGATCGATTAAGAGAATAACTCTTGTATTTTCATCCATATTTTCTCTTACAAGTTTAGGGGTTAATTTATAACCACATTCTTCATTATAAATTGGAATAGATCTAATTTCAGAAGCAAATCTACTTGCGAAATTATCAATGATGAGATAACCTGGATCTGGAGTTATTACATTGTGTCCTTCATCTAAAACGGCGTTCATGGCTAAGTATAATGATTCGGTTGCACCAGCATTGATTAAAATTTCAACATCACGGTATAAAAGACCTAAATCTTCTAAAATTAAAGTCTTAAGTTCATTAAATCCTTCAGGAGGTGGGTATTTATTGTATTGTCTTTTTTCAATACATCTAGTCATTGCATTAACAATATCATCTTCATCATGCAATTCATTAGTATTTTGACCCATCCAAATCATATCTTCATCTAAAAATACTTCTTCAAAGAAGTGATTAACAGATGCATATCCATCTGGAACGATTTTTGCTGCCTTAGCATATTCTTTTTTAACAATTTCCATTTTACCACGAACACTTTAAAATAATAAATAAAAAAATTGTAAACTGTATAATCCTAATGATTAACAATTTAACATATATAATATGTTAAAAGTTATTTAAATAATTTTTTAAAATAATTTTTAAAATAATTTACAATAGACTAAATATAATAGATTTTTTAAAATAATAGACTAACTATAATAGACTTATATTAACTAATGTGTACTAATATCTTAATTATATCATACTCTATTCAATACCATTATCTGTAATAATAAAATGAATAGCTAAACCTTCAACTAAATATTTATGTCTTTTTAAAAGAGCAATTCTTGTTTTGTCTTCTTCATTTCTTTTAAGTTCAATTATAGTTTTACAGTTATATTGTAATACAGTACCACCAATTGGTTTAATTTCATCACTATCTTCTTCAAAAGAAGCATAAATTTGATTAGTTACAACAACAGCTAAATCATATAATCTTGCAATAGATGACAAAATAGACATTTGTTTTCCTAAATAATTAGCTCTGTTTTTATCTTCTTCAACACGGAATAATGCAACTGCTGAATCAAGAATAATTAATTCGATTTCTTGAACTTTGGAAGAAACCATAGAATCAACTAATTTTAAATCTTCATATTGTTCATAAAAGGTAGTTGGTTCAAAAACAATTATATTATTAGCTACTTTTTCAAAATCTTCACCAGCTAATTGTTTTATACGCTCAATAGATATTCCACCTTCTGTATCAATATAAACAACTTTTTTACCAGATTTAGCAACATTAACTGCTAAAAGTAAAGAAATATTTGTTTTTCCAGAACCTGGAGGCCCATAAATTTGAGTAATACTTCTTTTTTCAATACCTCCATCTAATAATTTATCTAATGGAGAATTAGTAGCTATTTTATCAAATTCATACATTTTAGATAGTGTTTTCATTTTAATCACTTTCATTTTATTAGAATATTAATTTTATTTATTAATTTTAATACCTTTAAATTTATGTTTTAAAGCTTCTTTTTTCTCATTTTTTGAGAGTTCTCTAAATTCTTCACTTTTTGTAAATTCTAAAATTTCAGCGCCTTTTCTTACTAAAGAAGGTCTAAAATCAGTTAAATCAATAATAGTTGAAGGTGTTGTAGATTTTAATTCACCTACATCAATAACTAAATCTATTGAATCTCCAATTTGTTTTAAAATATCTTGAGGATTTGATAAAGTTTCTTGATTAGAAACATTTGCACTTGTTGTAACAATTGGAAAAATCCTTGCAAGAGAAGTAGCTATTTTATTATCTGGAATCCTTACACCAACTTTATCATTTGGACTAATAAAAGAAGGAACACATTTATTTTTAGGAAGAATAAATGTAAAAGGCCCTGGAAGCCATCTATTTATAAGAGTCCAATTTTTAAAATTAACATCAGCCACTAAATCTAAAGATTCTAAATTAGAAACTAAAATAGATAATGCCTTTGAAGAGTCTCTATTCTTTATTTTATTAATCCTCTCTACAGCATCTTTATTAAAAATATTAGCCCCTAAGCCATAAACTGTATCTGTAGGATATAAAATAACCCCTCCATTTGCCATAACATCAATAGCTTTATTAATTAACTCTTTATCTGGATTTTCTGGATTTAATTTTAGTATTTTCATATTTATACTGCCAATTATATTTTAAAATTTACAATAATTTTTATATTCAAATTACTTTATAATTTAATTTATAATTTAATTTATAATTATTTTAAATAAAAATAAAATATTTTAATTAAATTTATATTAGTAAATACATATAATTAAAACTATGCTTGAAGGATTAAGACCAAAACTAACAAACTTTTTAGAACCAATAGCTAAAAGATTAAATATAAACCCAAATATCATAACAATAATATCTCCATTTATAGCAGTAATTTCTGCATATTGGTTTGCAAATCACAACTTAATACTTGGAGGATTATTTATTTTACTTAGTGGATTTTTAGATGTTGTAGATGGTGCTGTAGCAAGACGTCACGGAAGATCAAGTCCATTTGGTGCATTTTTAGATTCAACAATGGATAGATTTGCAGATGCAATTATTTATATTGGAATTATATTTGGAGGATATTGTCATTGGTTCGTTGGTATTTTAGCTATCCACTCAGCGATAACAGTTAGTTATGTAAGATCAAGAGCTGAAACACAAGGAATTGAATGTAGTGTTGGAATAGCAGAACGTGCTGTAAGATTGTTAATTTTAGTTGCAGGTTCATTAATTATTGGATTTGTTAATTTCATTGGACTTATCCATACAGAAGTAGCTTTTACATATGTGATTTATTTACTTATAATACTTTCATATTTCACAGTATGTCAAAGAGTTTATCATACTTATAAAGAATTAAATAAATTAAATGAATAATACCTTAAAATAATTAAAAAATTAAATTTAATAAAATTTATTCATACAAAAATTATAAAAAATTAAATAAAATGATAAGAGGAATAATATGACAGATTTAGAAAGTCCTGAAAAAATAGCTATTGATATTGCAAAACTTGAAAGAAATCTTAATCACGTTGCAGATATTACTTTTGAAGGAAAAGAGAAAGAAGTTTATGATAGAGCTATTGATTATTGGAATGATTCAAAATATTATCTTGAGAAAAAAGATATGAGAACTGCTTTTGGTTGTATTGAATATAGCCATGGTTTACTCGATGCATTAAGAATGATTCATGGATTAATTTAAAGTGATAAACGATTGATTAAATGGATACCTACTGAAGTTACTTATTGAATTATTGAATGTATTGATAAGAATAATTAAAGAAAAAATTATTTGAAAAATTTAAATAAAA
>JAKSUE010000107.1 GCA_024409165.1 archaeon | reverse complement strand
TTAAACAAATTAATAAAATTTAAATCACACAATAAAATAACCATAACTTTAAAAAAATACAATAAAAATGTAAAATTTAAATCATCCTATAAACTGACCATAGCTTTAAAAAAATACAATGAAAGTGTAAAATTTAAATTAAAGTGAAAAATTTAATCAAAATTAAAAAATTTAAGTTAAATAGGATTAATATTGTAAATAAAGAATAATACTGTCTTTAATTAAGTGAAAAGTTTATATACTTCCTTGTATAAACTAAATATACTAATTGAGGCATTATTATGATCATCCATAATCCACTTGATAAAGCTATGAAAATACATAGTGAAAAATTTGTAAACCATCTACTAAAACTATTAGGATATGCTGAAACCATCAAATTTATGTGCCCAAATGAGTTAATAATAAAAAATAATGAATACGAAGCAGATTTTGTAGGATATTCAAGTAAAAATGAAATAAAAAATATAGAATTTCAAAGTACAAAACTATCAAAAAAAGACACATCAAGATTCACAAAATATGCCATAATTCTAAATGATAAATACAACCTTGATGTTCAAACAATGGTTATTTCAACAAAAGAAACAGAAAAAAAGGAAATCGAACACAGAATTGGTCCTAAATCAAAACACACCATAACTGTAGAAACCCTAAAAATGTTCAATGGAGATGATATACTTAAAAAAATCAAAGCAAAAGAAAATAAAAAATTAACTGAAGAAGATATAGCGAACTTATCATTAGTACCACTAATGAAAACAAAAGCCCCCACTGATAAAACAATCCTAAAAGTCTGCAAACTCACAAACAAACTAAAAATAAGTCCACAAGACTTAGAATACCTAAAATGTAATCAAAAACAACTCACAGAAATGTACGTAAAAGATGAAAAAATGAGAAAACTAATAAAAGAGGAGATAATGATGAAAAACGATTTATTCAAAACACTAGACCAAGAAACCAAAGAAAAACTACGCAAACAAGTAAGAATAGAAACCGCAACAGAACTCCTAAAATTAAACATAGACATAAACGACATAATAAAAGCCACAGCCCTAACAAAACAACAAATACAAACACTCCAACAACAAATAGCATCAAAATAATAAAAATAAAAAAACTAATAAAAGAGGAAATAAAAATGAAAAAAGATTTATTTAAAACAGTAGACCCAGAAACCAAAGAAATACTACTCCAACAAGGCAGAATAGAAGGAAGAATGGATGTAATAATGGAAGAACAATTAAAAATAGAGACAGAACTATTAAAATTAAACATAAAAATAAACGATATAAAAAAAGCAACAAACCTAACAAAACAAGAAATAGAAACCCTCCACAAACAAATACTTGTAAAATAACACTAATAAATCATCACTATAACTAAAAATGGTTAAATTTATAAATAAGTAATAACTATATTAAATTTACTAAATATAAAAATTATTTAGTGTATACTCTAGTATACAACTCATTTTGTATATTCAATCCTAGTATACAATCAAAACAAAACAAATAGGAAATTGCATATTCAATCCTAGTATACAATCAAAACAAAATAAATAGGTGATATAATGAAACGTTCATTAAGTATTATTTTATTAATTTTACTTACTGTAGGTCTCCTTTTACCAACTGCTATAGCAAGTGAAAATGATATAGTTATAACTTATGGTGAAACAACCTACAATAATCAAGATTATAAAAATATTGTAGACACATACTTCTCTACAGAAGCAAGTATCCATGAAGCAATGATAAAAGTTATTACCGCAGATGAAGTAAACGAAGTTTCTGCTGGAATTACCCATAAAACTTATGGATCTGACCAAATCTTCTCATCAGCACTTTTAGATTTAAGTGAAAGTGATGAGCTTGTTGTAGATGTAGATACTACTAAAATTACAGTAATTACTGCTAAAATGTATTTCTCTGCTTTAGAATCTGCAGGTATTACTCAAGGTCATGTAGTTGTAACAAGTCCTGTACCATCAACTGGTGAATCTGCTCTTGCAGGTGTAATGAATTGTTACGAAGATGCTACTGGTGTTGAAATCCCTGAAGAAGTAAAAGAAGTAGCAAACGAAGAAATTCAAACTGAATCTCAAATTATTGAAAACAACAATATAAGTTCAAATGAGTTATCTGATGTTGTAGAACAAGTAAAAGAAGAAGTAGAAGAAAATGACATGACCCAACCTGAAGAGGTAAAAGAAGTCATTAATGAAGTTACTAACAACTACAATATTGAATTAAATGTTGATGATGTTGACAATCTTGCAAATGTTATTTCAAAAGAACAAAGTCTTCAAGGTAGTGCTGAACAAGTTGAAGAACAATTAGAAAACTCTATTGGAGAAAGTCAATCATTCATTGATAAAATCTTATCTTTCTTCGGATTCTAAAATTATCATACAAATAAAAATACAAAAATAGTGTTATAACATAATGTATGATAAAATAAATAAAACAAATAAGGGCTTTATTTAAAGCCCATTAAACTCTTTTTTTAATATTTTTATATTTAAATCATAAAAAACTTAATAATTTATTTTAAATTTTTATAAATAATCATAGCGTTATTTTCTTAAACTAAGATATTCATCTCTTTTTTGTTTTGCTTCTTCAGCAGATGCAAATAAACCTAATTCTTTACCATCTACCTCAGCAGACCACATAAAAAGACCTTCCTCATAGTAAACTCCCTCATATTTAGAAGCTTTCCTATTAACCTTAACATCTTTTTTAGCTTTTTTAGATGATTTAGTAACTCTTTTACCCTCCTGAACCTTAACTTTTGGTTTTTCTTTCTTATATTTAGATCCATAAGATAATTTATCAGGACTTTTAGAATTACTACTTTTTTTAGTTTTAGAAATCCCACTTTTTGATGATTTTCTATTATTATTACCTAATGGAATATACTCCTCAACATCTTTAAATTTATTTGAAGCACTATTATCATTAAATGAATTATCCTTATCATTATTCTTATACTTAATAACTAAACCATGCTTTTTATAATAGCTATCTCTCATTAAAACAGCATCTTTTTCTGAGGTACAATATCCTACAATTACACCCTTAGCACTAACAGTCCACATTTTATTAATCTTACTAAATGAAATTCCAATATGATTAGAATATTTACCTTTAGAATTCAATTCAGGAACTGGAATAGAATGTAAAAATACTTCTCTTGATTCATAAGCTTCTTTAGATGTATTAAAAAGACCAAGTTCTTTATCACCATAACTTGCTCTCCACATAAACAAATCATCATCATAAGAAATACCTAAACATTCAGAATAAGGTTTATCAGGTTTACGAATCTTAATTTTATCATTTGATTTATAAACAAGATTAGGATCTTTTGATTCCTTCTTAATATCATCCAAACCCTTAAGTTCTTTTAGAAGCCCAACAATAGAATTATCCTTAGTAGAACCAATTAAAACTTCCCTAAACTCATCATCATTACTAATAGCATGTTTAAGACGAATAAGAATATCCATATCTTTAGAACGTTTACCTATTTTATAAAATGGACGAGTAAAAGACTTATCTTCACCATACTCTTCAAAAAACCATACTAATAAGTTAAATACCATTTTATGTGCTTGTTTAGCAGATGATAACTCTCCAATGGATTTATTAGTTTTATCATTATTAGATTCATAAGTACGAGTAGAACTAGAAGTAGAGCCATAACTTTTAGTAGTAGAATTAGAACCAACATTAGAAGAATAAGTACGAGTATAAGTAGATTTATTAAGAGCCTTAGCTACATCCCTATGATAAACATCATTACGAAGTAATCTAACTTGATTAAACTTGTCTTTGATATCTTTTGGAAGTATGTCAAAATTATCTAATTTTTGAATTCTCTTGAATTGACTTTCTACATATGGAAAACCCTCTATTTCAAAGATAGTTTTGGTAATTCTCTCACAAATCCTACCTGCTAACATAATAGATTCAATTCCATCCCCATCAACAAGATTCTTTTCCATACGTACAGAATCAAAATAAATAAGAGGAAATTTATCCTTTAAAAATAAAAAACTACTTCCAATCATAATATCATCTAAATAATTAAAATGCTACATCACTACTATCTCTAGGTATAAACAACTAAAATGTTACATCAGAACTACTATCTCCAGATGTTGTATTTCCTAATTTAAAGTTTAAAGTAGCTGTTCCATCATTATTAACAGTTAAATTACTACATTGAGGATATAATTCAGCTAAAAGTGCTTTAGCACTATCTGCATCCATAAATTGAGGTAAGTAATTATTAATAATAATTGGATAAACAGTAACTTTTCCCATATCTTCAACTAAATCAAGTTTTAAGAAGTAAGCTCTGTGAGTATCTGGATTAGATTGATCAAAGATAAAATTACCTAAATTATAGAAAATAGGTTTACCTTTATACATTTCAATTCCTTGTGTAACGTGTGCATGAGCTCCAACTACCATATCAGCACCATAATCAATACATTCGTGAGATATTTTAACTTGCATATCATTTGGAGAACGACTGTATTCATTACCATAATGAATATATACAATTACACAACTTGAATCTTTACTTGCTTCTTCAATCTGTTTTTTAGCAAGAGCACTATCATAAGCAGCATAACCTGCCTTATTTTCACCTGCTTTAGGCATAACAGAGTCTGGATACTCAGCAAAATTATCTGAATCCATATAATTCAATATAGTAACCTTCCTATCCCCAACATCAATAACAGCAGGAGCACTTGCTTCTTCTATATTATTACCTGCACCAATAGGAATAACCCCACTATCTTTTAAATTCTTAATACTATCTTTTATTCCATCAAGCCCAAAATCAAAAGCATGATTATTAGCTTGAGCAGCTACCACATTATCATTAGCTTCAGCAAGCAAATGAAGATAACTCGGATCAGCTTTAAGAGCCACATCCCCTTTAACCTGATTAGAACTAGTTGTAGCAGGATTCTCAAAGTTCACAAGTAAAATATCAACATTCTTAGTAACCTTCTCAACATTCCTAAAAGGACTTCCAGTATCTAAAACACCAGGCATATTACGACCAAACATAACATCCCCTGTAATAGCTACAGAAACATTATCACTACCAACATCCTTAGAACCACCAAAATCAGTAGTTCCAATACTACCAGTTCCAACAATAACTAATCCAATAAGAATAATTAAAATAAATATAATTGCTAAAATCAATTTCTTAGCCTTTGTCAAAATATCACCCCACACAAATTGTATAAATTATACAAATTTAAAAAAATTATTCCAT
>JAKSUE010000106.1 GCA_024409165.1 archaeon | reverse complement strand
TAAAAAAATTATTAAAAAATTATTAAAAAATTATAAGATATAAAATTATTTTTATAAATTCATCAAAAGTTTTAAGAAAGAAAAAAAATAAAGATTAATAAGTAACACTATTGTTAAAATAATACTGAGTTGACTAACTATGAAACAAGGTTTTAATGCAGAAAAATACATTGAAGAACAATCAAAACATATTCTAAAAAGGATTAACGAAGGAGAAAGTGAAAGACTTTATTTAGAATTTGGAGGTAAACTTGTTCATGATAAGCATGCAATGAGAGTTTTACCTGGTTTTGATGAAAATGCAAAAATTAAGCTCTTAGAAAAAATGAGTGATCATACTGAAATTATTATTTGTATTTATTCTGGAGATATTATTAGTAATAAAACTCGTCAAGATTTTGGAATTACTTATGATTTAGAAGTAATGCGTCTTATTGACACTTTTAGAAAATATAACCTTAGTATTAATAGTGTAGTAGTAACCAGATATAGTGAGTCTCCTGGAGTTGAAATGTTTATAAATAAACTTGAACGTAATGGAATAAAAGTATACAAACATTTCTATACAAAAGGATATCCAACTGATGTAGAAACAATAGTGAGTGATGAAGGTTACGGTGCTAATCCATATATTGAAGTAACAAAACCTTTAGTAGTTGTAACTGCTCCTGGAGGGGGTAGTGGTAAACTTGCAACTTGTCTTTCTCAATTATACCATGAGTATAAAAAAGGAACAAAAGTAAGATATGCTAAATTTGAAACCTTCCCTATCTGGAATGTTCCTTTAAAACATCCTATTAATATTGCATATGAAGCTGCTACAGCTGATTTAAAAGATGTTAATATGATTGATAACTTCCACCTTAGTGCACACGGTGAGTTAGCTGTTAATTATAATAGAGATTTAGAAGTTTTCCCTGTTGTAAAAAGAATTATTGAAAAAATCACAGGAACCTCTGAATACAAATCCCCAACAGATATGGGAGTTAATATGGCTGGTTTCTGTATAGAAGATGATGAAGTATGTTGTGAAGCATCCAAACAAGAAATTATCAGAAGATTCTTAATAGCTAAATGTGATTATAAAAAAGGTAAATTAAGTAAAGAATCCCTTGAAAGAAGTGCACTTTTAATGAGAGAAGTTGGTGCATCTGTTGAAGATAGAAAATGTGTTTTAGCTGCAAGAGAATTTGCTAAAAACAAAAAAGAAGCTACTGGTAGTGAAAACATCGATGGTTTTGTAATAGAACTCCGAGATGGAACCATGATTACAGGAAAAAGCTCTGAAAAAATGGTTGCAGCAGGTTCTGCTATCTTAAATGCAATCAAATATATAGCTAATATTGATGATGAAACCCTTCTCATTTCCCCTAAAGTATTTGAAGCAATGGAAGCATTAAAAACAGACACATTAGGTCAAAATAAAGCAAGTTTAAGTGTAGAAGACATCTTAGCATCCCTTGTAATCTCTGCAACAGCAGACGAAAATGCCAAATTAGCATCAACTAAACTCAAAGACCTAAAAGGCTGTAAAGCACACAGTACAGCAATCTTAAATGAAAAAGACGAACAAGACTTAAAAGCAATGGGAATCGACGTAACAAGTGATCCAGAGTTTTTAAATAGTAATCTCTATTTCATTTAGAAAAAATAATATAATAAAATAAGTTATTTTTAACTTATTATTTCTCTTTTTTAATTAAAAATAATAAAATCAATAAATAATACTCTTTTTATAAAAATAGAATAAATAAAAAAGGGAATGCTCCAAAGAACACCCCCTAATCAGGATTTTTTAGAATAAATTAAAAAATTTATTCCTAAGTAACAACCATTATTTATTAATATATTAACATAATATATAAATTTTTCATAAAAATTAAAATAACAGTGTTATAAAAATTGTGGAAAAATAAAAAATAATGAGATAAAAGCTATAAAAGCTTTTGAATCTCTTCTCTAACGATTTTATTGACTAAACTGCCGTCAGCTTTTCCTTTGAGTTTTTTCATACTCATACCCATTAAAGGACCCATTGCACCCATTTGACGTTCTTTAATCATGGATTCTGCATTGAGTGCTATTTCATGGATTATAGCTATGACTTCTTCTTCAGAAAGTAGGACTAAATTAGCAGCATTTGCAATTTCTTCAACATTGTCTGTTGGTTTTTTAGCTACTTCTACCATTAAGTCTTTGATTGCGTCTTTAGAGATTTTTTTATCTTCAAGGAGTTTGAATACTTCAATTAATTTATCTTGAGTAAATACAGATATGTCTACTCCTTCACGTTTTAAATCTCTTAAATCAGATACAAGAACAGATGCTACAGTTGTAGGATCTACTTTAACATTAGCTATTAATGCTTCAAATTCATCACAGAGAAGTCTTCTAACAAGTTGGTTTGCAAGGTCTTCACTGAGTTTGTATTCAGCCATGATTCTTGCTTTTTTCTCATCAGGAAGTTCAGGTAAGTTGTTTTTGATTGGTTCTACCATATCATCTGTGATTTGGAAGAGTGGGATATCTGTTTCAAGATACATTCTGTTAGCTGTTGGGAGTGGTCTCATATATTCTGTGTTACCATCATCAAGAGCTTTTCTGGTTTCTTCAACAACTCCATCAAATGCCATTTTAGCTCTTCTAATAACTTCATTTAATGCATTTACAGCTACATCTTTATCATGCGCTACAATGATAATTGCATCTTCAGGGTTGATTTTTAAGAACTCTTTCATAGCATTTACTTCATCTTCTTCTATACCATATGCAGGTAATTCATCTGTGTGGAAAAGACCAGATACTCCCATTTTTTTAGCGTAGGAAGATAATTCAGTACCAAATCTTCTACCTGGTTGAACTTCTTTACCAATAAGACCATCAAATCCTCTAAGGATAATACCTTTTACACATTCTGCTGAGGATAAGATTTTAGATGAGGTGTCTTTAAATACTTCATCAAGGTCGTATATGGTGTCTTCGACTTTAGCACCTCTTCTTTCAAGTTCTTCTTTGATTTCAACAAGTGCTAATTGTCTTTCAACTTCCCTATCAACAATAATTGGCATTAAATCAAGGTCTTGTACACCTTTGATTTCTACTCTTGCACCTTTTGTAATACTAATATTTACATCTTGACGAATTGTACCAATTCCTCTTTTTACATTAGTACTTCTTAAAACCTGACCAATCATATAAGCTACTTCTTTGATTTGGTTAGGGTGATGCATAGAAGGATCAGTTGTAATTTCAGCAAGAGGAATTCCAAGTCTATCTAATCTGAATCTTGTGAATTCATCATCACTATCAACTCTTCTTGCAGCATCCTCTTCTAAACCAAGAGATTCAATAGCTACTCTACCATAAGGAGTATCTAAGTAACCATCAGTTGCAGCAAGACCTGTACGTTGGAAACCACCAGTATTACTTCCATCAATAACTTGCTTTCTCATTGTATGGAATTCATCTACCATTCTCATATTTAAAAGAGATGCAATTGTAATACAAATATCTAAAGCTTCTCTATTTAAGCTGTGAGGTGGTTCATCATCAGTTTCAACTAAACAAGTATGATTATTAAATGATTCATATTTAAAAGTCATATCACGGAGAGATTCTTGAAGAGCTGCTCTATCTATTTGACCTAATTCACTTTGAGTAGGTCTGAGGTTTCTTATAATCTCACCATCATAATCTTCATCAGTTAAATCAGTAGGACAAGGACAGAATAATTTAGTTTTGGTATTTAATTGTTGGTGGATTTCTAAACCCATCATAAGACCAAGAGCGTCCCAATCTCTATCAGTTAATTTAGGTGCATTAGCTTTTCCTTTTCCTTTGTTTTTATTTTTATTTTTACCTTTAGCCATCATAACACCCCTAATTTAAGAAATACTCCACAGAAGAACTTTCATTTAATTCTCCAGCAATATTAGTTTGAATAATGTCTTTAACTTCATCAACTTTATCAGTTTGTCCTAAAGCCCATGCTAATTTTACATAAGCAGTTTCTGGAGTCATATCCATACCAGAAATCACACCTGCATCAACAAGTAATCTTCCTGTACTATAAACATTCATATTAACAGTACCATATAAACATTGAGAAGTCATTACAACAGCAATATTTTCATCTTTAGCTCTTTGTAATGGTTTTACTAAGTAATCTGGAACATGTCCTAAACCAGTTCCTTCAATAAGTAAACCTTTGAAACCTTTATCAATATGATACTCAATTAATTCCTCTGTAATTCCAGGGAATGATTTAATTAAAGCTACTTTAGATTCAACATCATTATTTAATTCAAGTTCATTAGTTCCTCTTTTAGTATAATCTAAGTTTATACTGTTAATTTTAGCATCTTTAAAAGTAGCTATTGGTTTAGAATCAATACTTCTAAATGTATCTCTTCTACTTGTGTGCATTTTACGTACTTTAGTACCTTTATGTAAAGCACAAATACCATCATTTAAATTATCATGCATACAAACAGTTACTTCTGCAATATCAGATTTAGCAGCACCAACAGAGTTATAAAGGTTTAAAAATGCATCAGTAGAAGGTCTATCTGAACTTCTTTGAGCACCTGTAATTACAATAGGAACAGGAGTTTTAAGCATAAAACTTAATGCAGCTGAAGTATAATGCATAGTATCTGTACCATGAGCAATTACAACACCATCAACACCAGCACTAATATCATCAGCAATAGATTTAGCTGCTTTAGCCCAATATTCAGGTTTCATATTCTCAGATAAAATATTGTATAAAGCTTTTACATCATAATTAGCTAAATCAAGAAGCTCTGGATTAGCCCTAAGTAAGTCCTCAGCTGTAAAAGCAGGGTGTACAGCACCAGTCTTATAATCGATAACAGAAGATACAGTACCACCAGTTGAAATAATTGAAATATTATCTTTATTCGGGTCTTTTACAATAGGTTCCCCTTCAAAACCAATCTTAGGTTTATCACCTTTTTCAATAAGTTCAATAGTAGCAGATTCAATATTCACACCAACATTATAACCACTACTTAATTTAAGTACAATATAACTATCCTTAGCATCCTCAGATCTATCAAGTAATATTCCCTCATAAGAAATATCTTCCTTAATAACCTTAACAGAATCACCAATAGTAATATCAGCATCATCTAAAAAATTCTTAGAAATTTCTTTATAAGTCATTAAAATCATTCCATAGGATAAATAATCCATATTTTATTAATAAAATTGTAAATTTATATAATTATAAAATTTAAAAAGTTCACATTAATTTTAAATAAAAATTAGTGTAAAATTCATACATTATATAGTATAATT
>JAKSUE010000105.1 GCA_024409165.1 archaeon | reverse complement strand
ATTATTAAAATTATAATTATTAAAAAAAAGGAACCTTAAAGAAATGAGAAGATAAGAACTAATAAATTATCTTTTAGTAGTTCTTTCTAAAATATATTCTGCTCTTTCTTTAAGATTATCATATAAACGAATTTGACTTTTTAACTCTTCAATAGCTTCGGTATGACCTTGATCTATTCTTTTTTCAATATCTAATAATTTAGACCATTCGTCTCCTGAAGGTAATTGAGGAGTATTCATTATATCTTCTGTAATATTAACATTAAAACTATTTTTTG
The DNA here is from genome assembly GCA_024409165.1 of archaeon. Classification (GTDB taxonomy): domain Archaea; phylum Methanobacteriota; class Methanobacteria; order Methanobacteriales; family Methanobacteriaceae; genus Methanobrevibacter. The sequence continues at coordinate 5,046 of JAKSUE010000105.1, read as the reverse complement.
TAATGGTAATTTGAACATTAACATCATTAGGCATGTCATAATACTTACGAGGACGGCCTCTTACTACTTTTTTATAAGAAGATTCTAAGATACCAATTTCTTCCATTGCTCTTAAATGTTCAATAATAGCTTTTTGACCAATTTGAAGTTCTTGTGAGATTTCACTTACAAATCTTGGTTCTTCTCTAAGTAAATCAATAATGTCACGTCTTGTTTTACAACCCATTACATCAAGAATGGCTTCCATGTCAACATCATCATTTCCATAAGTAGACATATTATCAATCATTATATTATATTATGTTGTTCCCCTTTATTAACTTTTTGTAACTAAAAACCAAAACCTTTAAATAACATTTAGTAACAAAAGTATAAACAGAGAAAGATAACTTTTTGTTACTTTAATATATTTGGTGATAAAAAACACTTTATAAAACTAAAATCCTAAAATTACCCAAATTAAAAATTTAACAAAAAACATTTTATCTTAAGAATAAGAACATCAATTGTTCTTTAAAATCTTAATTTAAACCTATAACAAATCAATAAAAATTAATTAGGAGAAATTTAATTACATATAAAAATCCTCTTAAAAATCATACTATAAAATTAGATTCACACCGAATCGATAGATTACATAAAAAACACGTCAAATTAAATAATCTAAATTACCTAATATATGTAATTAAAACCCATCAAATATTTAAAGGAGCTTAATGCTCTCTTTCTCTTTATAATTATCATATATAACTAAAAAAACTAAAAACTAAAAAGGTGAATAAATGGCTAAAAATGCTAAAGATTTGAAATCTGAAGATAAATCTGAAGAAAAAACTGTAAAAGTTGAAATTTCTGAAGATGAAATTACAGATGATAAATCTAAAACCCCCGAAACTGAATCTTCTAAGGAAGATGAAGAATTAGCTAAATTAAAAGAAGACCTTTCAAAAAGTGAAGAAGAAAATATAGAACTTAAATCACATCTTCAAAGACTTCAAGCAGATTTTGAAAACTTTAGAAGACAAACTGACAGACAAAAAGAAGATCTTGTAAAATATGCTAATGAAAAACTTATTATAAATTTCATTGATGTTTTCGAAGATATGGAAAGAGTTCTCACACAATCAACAAATGATGAAGAATTAAAAGAAGGTTATGAATTAATTTATTCTAAAATGAAAAATTCTTTAGAAAAGGAAGGTTTAGAAGTAATCCCAACTGAAGGTGAAAAATTCGATATCAATAAACATGAAGCACTTCTTGTACAAGATAGCCCTGATCATGAAAACAATGAAATCGTTACTGAAATTATGAAAGGATATACTCTAAAAGATAAAGTAATTAAATATTCTAAAGTAATTGTCTGTAAAAAGAAAGCTCCTAAAAAGGAGGAAGAAGAAAAAGAAGAATAAATTAAATAAAAACTTTTAATGATTAAAATAATGATTATATTTATTATATAACAATCTAAAAAACAAAACTAAAAAAATTAAAAAACAGGTGAATTTTATGGCTGATAATAAAAAAGAAAAAATTATAGGTATTGATTTAGGTACTAGTAACTCTGCAGCATCTGTACTTGTTGGTGGAAAACCTACTGTTATTCCAAGTGCAGAGGGTGCAAGTCAATATGGTAAAGCATTCCCAAGTTATGTTGCATTTACTGAAGATGGTCAACAATTAGTTGGTGAACCTGCAAGAAGACAAGCAGTAACTAACCCAGAAAACACTATTAGTGCAATTAAAAGAAAAATGGGTACTGATTATAAAGTAAACATCCAAGGTAAACAATACTCTCCACAAGAAATTTCCGCAGCAATCTTACAAAAAATTAAAAAAGATGCAGAATCTTTCTTAGGAGAACCTATTGAAAAAGCTGTTATTACTGTACCTGCTTACTTTGACGATAACCAAAGAACTGCAACTAAAGATGCAGGAACCATTGCTGGTCTTGATGTAGTAAGACTTGTAAACGAACCTACCGCAGCAAGTTTAGCATATGGTATTGACAAACAAGATGATGATGAAGATGTAAACATCTTAGTATTCGATTTAGGTGGAGGTACCTTAGACGTAACCATTATGGAATTTGGTGGTGGAGTATTTGAAGTACAATCTACTAGTGGGGACACCCAACTTGGTGGTACCGACATGGATAATGCTTTAATGAAATACTTAGCTGATGAGTTTAAAAAAGAAACTGGTGTCGACTTAATGGATGATGATCAAGCTGTACAAAGATTAAGAGAAGCTGCTGAAAAAGCAAAAATCGAATTATCCACTACTTTAACCAGTGAAGTAAACTTACCATTCATCTGTATGGGTACTGATGGTAAACCTAAAAACCTCATTAACAACTTAACCAGAGCTAAATTAGAAGAATTAGTTAACCCTATTGTAGAAAGATGTGGAAAACCAATCCAACAAGCTTTAGATGATGCTAAAATGACCAGAAATGACATTAACAAAATCATCCTTGTTGGTGGACCTACCAGAATGCCTGTAGTACAACAATATGTAGAAAACTACATTGGTAAACCTGTAGAAAGAGGAATTGACCCAATGGAATGTGTAGCAATGGGTGCAGCTATCCAAGGTGGAGTATTAGCTGGTGAAATTAAAGATCTCGTTCTTTTAGATGTAACTCCATTATCCTTAGGTATTGAAACTTTAGGTGGAGTATCTACTACTCTTATTGACAGAAACACTACTATTCCTACTAACAAAAGCCAAATCTTCTCTACTGCAGCAGATAACCAACCTTCCGTAGATATTCATGTTGTTCAAGGTGAAAGAAGAATGGCAGCAGATAACACTACCTTAGGTAGATTCCAATTAGTCGGAATTCCACCTGCTCCAAGAGGAATGCCTCAAATTGAAGTAACCTTCGATATTGATGCAAACGGTATTATTAATGTATCTGCAAAAGACAAAGGAACTGGTAAAGAACAATCCATTACTATTACCTCTTCTAACAAATTATCTGATGAAGAAATTGAAAAAGCTGTAAAAGAAGCTGAAATGAATGCTGAAGCAGATAAAAAGAAACAAGAAGAAATCGAAATCAGAAACAATGCTGACTCTATGATTTACACTGCTGAAAAAACTATCAATGAAAAAGAAATGCAAGACAAAGTTCAAGCAGATGAAAAAGAAAACATTGAAAAATTAGTTAAAGAACTCAGAGAATTAATCAGTGGTGAAGATTTAGAAGCTATTAAAGCTAAAACTGATGAATTAAGTGATGTTGTTCAAAAAATAGGTGCAAGAATCTATCAAGAAGCAGCTGCAGCACAACAAGCAGCACAAGGTGGAGCAGACCCTAACGCAGGAGCTGGCTTCGGTGCTGATCCTAATGCAGGAGCTCAAGAAGAAGATGACGGCACTATTGATGCTGAATTTGAAGAAAAAAAATAGATTAAATAATTAATTATTTTATCTATTTTATTCAATTAGAGTTTATCCATAAGAAAAACTATTATTTCTACCAAATGGATAAATTCTAAAATCTTTATATAAATACCTTAAATAATTTTAAATATTAAAATAAACTAATATTTAATTTTAGAGAACTACTTTTTTTAATTAAAATAAAAGCAAATTAATTAAATTAACCAATTCTACTAAATTAAATTATTATAAAAAATTCATATATTAAATTTATTTTATCATAAGGTGACTAAATGGCAGATAAACGTGACTATTACGAAGTTCTTGGAGTAGATAAGGGAGCTGATGAAAAAGAAATCAAAAAAGCTTACCGTAAATTAGCAAGAAAATACCATCCAGACGTCGTAGAAGAAGATAAAAAAGAAGAAGCTACTGAAAAATTCAAAGAAATAAGTGAAGCTTACGCTGTTTTATCTGATGAAGATAAAAGACATAGATATGATCAATTTGGTCATGCAGGTATGGATGGATACTCTACAGAAGACATCTTTAGAAATGCAAACTTTGAAGGATTTGAAGATATATTCCAAAGCTTTGGTGGTGGAGGAATAGAAGACATATTCGAAATGTTTGGATTTGGAGGATTTGGTGGTGGAAGACCACAATCTGGAAGAAGAGGTCCAAGAAGAGGAAGTGACATTTACTCCCGCATTACAATAACTTTAGAAGAAGCATCTACTGGTGTAGAAAAAGAAGTTACAATCAAACATGATGTATTATGTCCACACTGTAATGGTGAAAAAGCTGAACCTGGAAGCCATGTTGAAACCTGTCCAACTTGTGGTGGATCTGGACAAGTAAAACAAGTCAGAAGTAGTTTATTTGGACAAGTAGTAAGTTTTGCTGAATGTAGAAACTGTCATGGAACTGGTAAAATAATCCAAACCCCATGTAGCAACTGTAAAGGTAGAGGAACTGTAAGAGAAGAAAAAACCATAAACATCAAAGTCCCTGCTGGAGTTGAAGATGGTAACAGATTAAGAATAGCTGGTGAAGGTAACGCTGGAGATAAAGGAGCACCTTCTGGAAACCTTTATGTAGAAATCAATATCCAAAAACACTTAGACTTTGAAAGAGACGGATCAAACCTCTACTATGAAAAACAAATCAGTTTTGTCCAAGCAAGTTTAGGAGACACAATTGATATTCCAACCATAGACGGAGAAGTAGAGCTTAAAATCCCTGCTGGAACCCAAAGTGGAACAGTATTCAGACTCCGCAACAAAGGAATGCCTATTATGCAAAGAGACATAAAAGGAAACCTCTATGTCACAGTAATAGTAGTAGTCCCTCAAAAACTCAGCGAAAAACAGAAAAAACTCCTCAGAGAATTCGCTGAAATAAGTGGAGAAGAAATCTCTGAATATAAAAAAGGCTTCTTTGACAAATTCAAAGATGCAATGGGTAAATAACCCTAAAATAAATAATAAAAAATAAAAAAAATAAAAAAACAATCCAAATATATTATATTAAAAATTACAAAGCTATTCTTTATACTCGCGGTATAACTATATTCAAATGAATACGTCTTTGGTTCCATATCAAGAACAGTTATATCAATAACGATAGTAATTTTATCTTTATCTTTACAAGGTA
>JAKSUE010000104.1 GCA_024409165.1 archaeon | reverse complement strand
TAATGGTTCGGTTAATTTTAAACGTGCAAGTTCTGGAGAATAAAGTTCTAAAGGAACTTTGTTAATTCTAACTTTACCAGTACCTTCTTTTACAGTACCTCTTGCAATAGCTGTTTTACGCTTACCGCTAGTATGAACAACTTTCATATAATTACACTCCATAATTAATTATAAAATATAATAATTCATAAACATTTCAACAACTTAAATTAGTAAATTTCTAATCAAACTAAATTAATAAATTCAAAAACAAATCACTGATTTATTTAAGGATTTATTCAAATTTAGCACCTAAAAGTTTAGAAATTTCTCCTAATTCCATACCTTTTTTAATGTTAGTATATTCAGCTTCAGGTACAGTTACAAGTTCCATGTCAGCATATTCTTCAGGAACTCCAACGAAAGCTTTTAAACCTTTAAAAGCAACTTTACCTTTAGATTTTTTGAAAGGTAACATACCTCTTACAGTTCTTCTGAATATATCTTCTGGTCTTCTTGGGTATTTAGGACCTAAGTCACGAGGGTTAGAAATAGATTTTCTATCTACTCTTTGTTTGTACTTAGCATAAGCCCAATCTTTATTACCAGTTAACATTATTTTTTCAGCGTTGAGAACAACAACTTCTTCGCCTTCAAGAAGTTTCTTACTAACTACACTAGCAAGTCTTCCTAAAATATGTCCTTCACCGTTAATAATCATCATAATTCTATCCCCTTAAGCTTATAACATAATCTTAACATTACTACCTTTAGGATTGTCTTCTGCTAATTTAGCAATAGAAATTGCTTCGCAACCTGCTTTAGCTAATTTTGCTTCAGCGTTTTTAGTGAATCCTAATGCAGCTACAGTAACTTTGTGGTCTAAATTTCCATCAGATAATACTTTACCTGGAACAACAATAGTTTCTCCATCAGCAGTATTTTTGTTAATATGACCAAGACTTACTTCAGCTTGACTTCTGCAAGATTTTTCAAGTTTAATAGCTACTTCTTTCCAGATAGCTACTTCTTCATCATAAGACTGTTTTCTAAGATTTTTAATAAGTGCAATAAGGTTAGGATTAGTTTTTTTAATTTCTCTAGCCATTATTTGCTTCCTCCTTTACTAAATGTGATAAACTCGTCTGCTTTTTTATCTAAAACATCACAAGCTTTTAATAAAACCTCTTTAGGAGGCATTGATCCATCAGTTTCAATTTTAAATATAAAATCATTTTCACGATACCCTACATTTACATAATTAGAACCAGATGCTTGTTGTGCTCTAATACAAGCTTTACAAAGAGAACAATTTTCAATATCATTAATTTCAATACATTCATCTTCTTTGTTAGCTACTAAAACACCTCTTGGACATGCATCAGCAGCAGCAAAATCAATATTTTCACTTAAATTAAAAGTGATTTCAGGATATTGTTTGTAAGCACATACAGTGGTAGGAACCCATTTTGCATGTTCTTTACCTATACCTAATTTTGCAACAGCTTCTAATTCAACTTCTTGATTATCTTTTAATTTTAAAAGTGGTATGGTATCATATACTGGTTTAATTCTTGAGTCATCACAAGTTAAATCTCCGGAATATACTACTTTAGTTGTTCCTTCTCCATCTCCAACTGCACTTAAATAAAATGAAACACTACATCTTGGACAGTATTCACCTGCTTCAGCATCACAATCACATTCTTCAGGCATAACTAAACCTTCAATAGATTCTAAATCAGAAACTAAAGGAGTTAAACCTAATCTATGTGCTAATACTTCATCAAACATTGCAGAGTCATTTTTAATAATAAATACATCTTCAATAGCTAATTTAGGAACTTGCATCATAGCAGTTCTTCTAATAGCATTGACAAAAGGAACTTCTGCATCACGGACTATGAAAACCATTTCATTTTCATCTTGTTTTTTGACATCAATTTCCATATTAAACCCTTCTTATACTCTTCTTCCTCTTTTACCGCCTGGTCTTCCAGTACCATCGTGAGGTATAGGAGTGATATCTTCAATTTTACCAATTTTAATTCCAGCTCTTGCTAAAGCACGAATAGTTGCTTGTGCACCAGGACCTGGACTTCTTGGACCATTTCCACCAGGAGCTCTTACTCTTATGTGTAATCCAACAAAACCTTTTTCTTTTGCATCTTCAGCTGCTCTGTTAGCTGCTTCCATTGCTGCAAAAGGAGAAGATTGTTGTCTGTCTGCACGAACTACTCTACCACCAGACCATTGACAGATGGTTTCTGCTCCGGTAATATCGGTTACAGTTAAAATAGTATTGTTAAAGGATGAATAAATATTAGCTATTCCCCATTTTTCTTTGTTTGCCATAAATCTTCACCTTCTATTCTTCTTTTGCTTCGTTAAATTCAGCAATTTGTTTAGCTACAGGGGAGGATGGATAGAAATCAATTAAGTCTTCTTCTCCTCTTTTAACTACATAACTTGGAGAGTTAATTTTCTTACCGTTTAAAGCAATGTGTCCGTGTACAACAAACATTCTTGCTTCTTTAGCAGTTCTAGCTAAACCTTTTTGGTGAACTACGGTTTGTAATCTTCTTCTTAAAATGTCTTCAACAGTTAAGTCGAGAATATTTTCTAATTGAGCACCTTCATCAAGAATTCCAGTTCTTTTCAAGTGTCCTAATAATTCATTTCTCTCTACTTCAACTTGGTCTTGAGAGAAACCGAGTAAGTATCTTGCTTCCCTACTGTATTTTCTAACTAAAGTATCAGCTTTCCAAATTTCTTTCTTATTTTTTAAGCCGTATTTAGTCATTAATTTATTTTCAGCTTTAATTCTTTCTGCATTCCAAGGATGAGGTGGTGTATTATACTTTTTCCTTGCTTTTCTTGGATGTCCCATAATCACATCTCCTTATTTCATTATAAATATAATTTGTAAAAAATCAATTAATTATCTTCTTGAACGGCTTACACCAACAGTAGAACTGTGTCTGAAAGTAGATTTAGTTCTTTGACCTCTAACAGGTAAACCGACTTCGTGTCTTCTTCCTTTGTAACTTCTGGTCTTTTTCATTCTGTTTAAGTCATCTCTTAAAGTCATGTTAAGATCTGATTCAATTAAATGAAGATCTTCACCAGTAGAATAGTCTTTACGTCTGTTTAACATCCAAGCAGGGACATTAAATTCTTGAGGATTTTCTAAAATCGCTTCGATTTTAGCAATATCTTCATCAGAAGTATAACCGATTTTTTCTTCTACGTTTAATCCTAAAATAAGACAGATAGATCTAGATAAGGATAATCCAACACCTTTAATCTCAGTTAAAGCTTGTTCAATTTTCTTATTTCCATCTACATCCTTTCTGGAAATACGCACTAAGTGCTTAAAGTCGTCTTCCATTAAAGTAACCTCCATATATTTTATAGAGCGAACCCACGAGACGTTTTAGCGGATTCGAATGCTTTATACAAGCACAGTTTTCAACAATTTAAACTTAGTTTAATACTAAGAGTGCAATATCAGAATAAAACCAATTTAATAAACTCTAATTGAAGCTATACTATAGACGGGAAATATGGCAAGAAGCCATAAGATAGCCATAGCTAGATTATAAATTCAACTAATTAAAAAAGAGCAAATAATTAAACCTAATTCGTAAAGCTTATTTAAATTAGGTTTAATGATATTAATAAATTTTAATTAAAAATTAAAATCTATTAATTATAATCCTATAAAATAGAATTATTAAATTGCAATAAACTAATAAACGCCGAGACTGGGATTTGAACCCAGGCGAGGAGAACCCTCACAAGATTTCCAGTCTTGCGCCTTACCAGGCTAGACTATCTCGGCATGTCTAACATATAGTACATATGATATATGTATTTATAGTGATACTAGTATATAAAAGTTTTGGTTAAACTAAAAAAACAGCACATATTTAATAATACAATATAATATATGTAAAACATATATAAAATATTATCTAAAATATCAATATAAAAACTCAAGGAGGCGAATTATGGAAATTAAATCTATAAATATAATATTAAAAGAAACACAAGAAGCAATAAACTCAGATAACTATGAAGAAGCATATAACATAGCTAAAGAACACATTGATTTAAATAAAGAGTATATTGAAGGAGAATATGTATTTAAAAACCTCCTTGAAGAATTATTATTCCAAGTACATATTAAAAAAGAAATCACAAGAAAATACCCATTAATCCTTGATTATTCAGAATTATACACAGTTTATGGAGAATTATTATTAAAATACCAAAGATTCTCTGAAGCTCAAAAAAGTTTTAAGCTTGGAATAAATTATAATCCAACAAATGTAAGAGCATTATTTGGATTAAGTGAAATCGTAAAAATTCATGAAAACTGGGAAGAATATGAAAAAATAATCCTTGAAACCTTCAAATATGATTATACTCCTCAAAATTTAGCAAAATCCTTTAGAAAATTAGCTATTTATTATTTTAGTAAACATAATCATGATAAATCAAATAAATCAAATTCAGATAATTCTGAAAATTCCGATAATTCAGAAAATCTTAAAATTGGATCTTATTTGACAATTTTAAGTAAAGAATATGATAATAATTCAAAAATAGCTATTGAAGAATTAGAACATTTAGAAAATCTTATTGATGAAGAGTTTAAAGATACAAATATTAATGAAATTAATAAAATTAATAAAATTAATGAAATTAAAGATTATTTAAATACTAAAGATTTACCTTATGGTCCAGCTATTGAAATAATTACTATTTGTAAGACCTTAGGATTCCAATTAGATGAATCTAAAAAAGTAGTTCCAGCATTACATTACTTTAAAATAGCTTATGACTTAACAAAAGATGAAAATATTAAATTAACTATAGATGATTTAAATGAAAAAATAGAAAGAAGATTAAATGTCTAAAAGTTGTTTCTTTTTAGCTTCAAACTCTTCTTCTGTTATTATGCCTTCTTTAAATAATTCATAATATTTTTTAATTTCATCTGTAGTGCTTGATACAAAGATTTCTCCTTTTTCTAATTCACCAGTTAATTTATATTTTAAGATTTGTTCAAATTCATCTAACATTTCTTCATCTGTGACTCTGAGATTTAATAGATGGTCTTTTGTATCAATAGTTAATTTATTAAATGCTTTTCTTTCAATATTATCAACAGAAATATCATCAAAAGGTATTTCATATGAATTTTTAAGTTTACCAGTTAATCTACTACTTTCTTCAACATATAAAGAATTTAATTTAAAAGATATTACACCATTATAAGTATTTTCTTTATTTTGAGTTTTATCTTTTAAAATTCCCATAAACTTAACATTATCTAAA
>JAKSUE010000103.1 GCA_024409165.1 archaeon | reverse complement strand
TAAAATAAAAAAAATAATATAAAATTTAAAAAAAAGTTAATATAAAAAATTATTCTTCAAACTCATGAGAATACTTATTTTTCTTTTCTAAATCTAAGTCCATATCATCAAAGAAATCGTCATCATCTTCAGCAAAAGCTTTATCTAATTTTATAAAAATTGATTCTGAGGAATCTTCTTCATTTTCTAATTCTTCTTTGATTTTAGCTAAATCTTCAAGCATTATTTCTTGATTTTCATCTTTAAAAACACCTACTTCAAAAGTAGTAGGTTCACCATAAGCATTATAAGCTCTCATAGTTTCTAAAGAATAAGGTTCACATACAATAATATGAAAATTACCATATCTGGAGAAAGTTACTAAATCAGCACCTGATGGATAAGCTGTATTAAATCCAGGATGAGAATGTACAGTTCCAAACTTTTTTTGATCAGGTGGTAAAAGCCAATCATTAAAACTTGCACTTGTATGAGAACGTTCACCTGGAAGAAAAATTAAACTTGTGATATAAAGAGCATTATCTTTAATATAACCATCAAACATAGCTAAAAACTCATTTGGGAAAGATTTTTTAGAATAGAAAACAACAGAATCAATTACTCCACTATCTATATAAACCTTATTAAATTGATTTTTATCATTATCAAAAATCTTAGACATAACATTATCAAAAGCCAAAATATCACCATTAACAAAGTTAACAATCATAATTTATCAAAAAATTCTTGAGTGAATAGATCTAATTCTAAATCAACAAATAATTCACTACGTGAAGAAATAGTTTTTTCATTTTTAACTGGATTAAAACCTTCAATTTCATGAGATTTTTTATAAATTCCAATACCTCTTTTCTTCCAAGTTTCTACATCATTTAAGTTAATTCCTCTTTCAAAAAGTAATTCATGAATATCTTTAGATTTAAGACCTCTAATTTTTTCAGTAGCTACTTTAGAGGAATAATCTTGATTTAAAGCCCAAATACCATAAGCATTAACACAATTTCTCCAAGATTCATCTTGTCTCCATTTAAAATAATCTAAAACATTACTACCAACAGGAACAACACGAGAATCGAAGGATATTGGAAGAATTACAGATTTTAAATCATTATCAAATTCTACATTAAAATTATCTAAATTATTCATAAAATGATAAGTAAAAGATCCAGATGCAATTGATGCAAATACAGAATCTAACTTTTCAATACGACTTCCAAATGGTATTTCATCAAGTAAAATACTGATTTCATCAGAAAAAGTATAAATAAATTTAGGTGAGAACTCTCTAAATAAATCTTTAGAAACTTCTATCATTAAAGATGAAAAATTATCATCATAAGGTTTTTCTAATTTTAATCTTCTTGATAAAGTATGGAATTTACGTCCATCTAATCTTAAAATAATATTAGAATCTTTAGGAACATTTAAATTAGAATAAATTTCATAATCTTTCATCTAATCACCATAATTATAATTATTAATTAAATTAGTAAATAAACTGTTACATGACAAATAAATTAAGTTAAATAATTAAATACCAATTGAGAAACGCTCATTAAAACTTTTTAATAATTTAATAGCTGAAAAAGCAGCTAACATACTTGTTTTAGGGTTTGCTTCACAAGGATGATTTTTAGAACTGGTTCTAAATTCTCCGAAAGCACCGATTACTTCAACTTCGTGAACATTTCTATCTACTTTAGGGTCAACAATGATTTTAACATCAATATCCATATTACATGCAATACTTAAAGATGCTGCTACATTGATATTTACAGGGAATTTTTTAACTGCTTCAGATGCTTTACCTTCAAATAAAATCTCTTCTTCTTCAACAGTTCTACCTAAAGATCTTGGGGATTTTCTTGTAGTTAAAGAAGCTTTTTGAATATTACCAATAGATGCTGCTTTAATACCATCTAAACCAACAATCGCACCAGATGGAGCATAAATTTTTGCATCGTTTTCACTAGCACATTCAATTAAACTTTCTCTAAATTCAACATCCATTAAAGCACCTACGCTCATAACCATTAAATCTTTACCTGCACTGAGTACATCTAATGCAAAACCTTTAAGTGCAGATGGAGATGCAGCTTCTAAAACTAAATCAACCTCATCAAGCATATCTTCTAATTCTAAAACTGCAATTCCTTCAGATAAAATTGCTAAATTTTCTGCCTTTTCAGAGTCTTTATCAAAGAAATATTTAACATCAATACCATCTTTTTCAACACTAATATTGTTAACAATAATATTAGCTATTGCACCACAGCCAACAATTCCAATAATCATAAAATCATCACAATAATAATTTACAGTAAATAAAAAATAAATTTTAATCAAAAATCATGAAAAATTAATAAATAAAATATAAAATAGAAAAAATATAAAAAAAGTAAAAAATATTAAACTAAAATTAGTTTAATAAAATTATTCTAAATCCTCAAAATCAGGAGTAGGAACTTCTGGATTAGGAATTATAGGAGCTTCGCCAACTTGACTAACAGGTCTTTTAATATCTTGAGGATTAATTAAGATAATATCTCCAATAGCTTTTACTTTATCATAATCAATACTCATTAATCCTTCTTGGAAAGTTCTTACAGGTTCTTCTTCAGGAGCAAATTGAAGACCAGTTCTAAACATATCTTTAAGTCCTACAGCTTTCTTTTCAGGCTCAATAGCTCTTACTTGAAGTCTAGAAATAGTACCATATCTAATATTGAGGACTACATCATGAACTTGTCCTACATATTGACCCGCTAAAGTATAAATATCTAAATCATAAAGTTTTGAAATTTCTACCATTTTTTCACCATAACAATAACTTTAAAATACTTAAATTAATTTAATCCCAATTAAGTGTTTAAATGCATAAATAAACACTTTTAAAATAACCAAATAAATATTAATTAAATATTATTATTATATATGTCTTTTGATTATATAAATAGTTTTAGTTTAAAATCAAAAATTATCTAAAATTATTAAAAATTATCTAAAAAAATCATTTCAAAATTTAAAAAATCAATAAATTTTCTTTAATATATTAATAGGATAATAAACAAAGTAATAATAAGCAAATATACAAAATATTAAAAATAAAATAATAAATAATATTTTAATGATTATTATATTAATGAATTAAATCAACCAATAGGAGAGATTAATTTGTGGGATACCTCTAAAGATTATAGAATATTAATAGCTAAAGAAGCTAGAGAATTATTTTTAAGAACTATTCAAACTGGAAGTTTCAGAGGAAACTGGAATAAAAAAGCAAGTATTGATGTAGCTAAACAAATGGATCCAGATTTACAATCATTATCATATTGTTATCTTGAAGGTGAAACACTTGCAAATTGTGAAGATGTTGAAAAACTCGAAGCAAAAGCAAATGATATTATAAAACACCTTGGTGGAGATGACTGGAATCATAAATTTATAAAAGCTGCTGAAAAAGCAGATAAAGAAAGAACAGAAGAAAATGTAATGAAAGTAAGATTCTTCTTAGATACTATTCTTGGTCTTAGAAGAAGATTCATGTACGGCCCTATTAACGACCCAATCATTGGAATTGACATTCGTGTTGGGGAAATAATGAGTGTTAGTAAACACCCAAATGCAGATGCACTTATGGTCTGTAATGTAAATATCGGAGATAGAGCTTTAAAAGTAGTTACAAATGATTTAACTGTAAAAGATGGTAACAGAGTAGGAGTCTCATTACTCCCACCAGCATCATTTATGGAAATCACAAGTGGTGGAATGTTCCTTGGAATGAATGGAAGTATCTTAAAAGAAGTCGATGGAGAACTCGGCCAAATGCCTAAAGGAATTCCAATGGAAGCATTAAACGAAACAAGAAACATGATTGAAAACTTCTTAAAACCATAATTTTCAATCATTTACTTATTTTCTTTTTATTTTTTAATTAGTTTTTTTAAATTTTTAATTTTATACTTTAATTTCTTATTTTATACTTTTTTATTTTTAAATATGTTTAAAAGCTATTAATTTTGTTTTACACATGTCTTCAATAGCATATTTAATTCCTTCTTTTCCCATACCGCTTGATTTAAATCCTCCAAATGGCATATTATCTGCTCTAAATGAAGATGCTTTATTAATCATTACACCTCCTGCAACAATTTCTTCAGCACATTTTAAAGCATTAGACAAGTTATTTGTGAAAACACCTGCTTGAAGACCATATTTACTATCATTAGCTACATTAATTGCTTCATCAACACCATTAACACGAATTAAAGGAGCTACAGGACCAAAGGTTTCATTAGCTACAACATCCATAGACATATTAACATTATCTAAAATTGTAGGTTCAATAAAGCAATTATTACGTTTTCCACCATATAATAAGTCAGCTCCATCTTTAATTGCATTATTAATAGTTTCTTCAATATTAATAGCTGCACTTTCATCAATTACAGGACCTAAATCAGTAGATTTATCTAAAGGATTTCCTAATTTTAATTTCTTAGTCTCTTTAACAAATAAATCAATAAATTCATCTGCAATCTTATTATCAAGAATAATTCTCTTAACACCAATACAAACCTGACCAGAATTTGAAAAAGCACCAGAAACAGCTGCATTAACTGCATCCTCAATATTAGCATCTTCTAAAACAATAAGAGGATCATTACCACCTAACTCTAATGTAAGTTTTTTACCTCTTGCACGAGAAGATATAAATAAACCAGTAGCTACACTACCTGTAAATGAAATCTTATCAACATCAGGAGAAGTAACTAAAGCATCCCCAATCTCACTACCATAACCAGTGACAGCATTAACAACACCCTTAGGGAAATACTTATTTAATATCTCAACAAGTTTCAAAGTAGAAATAGGAGCTTCCATAGGAGGTTTTATAATAACAGTATTCTTAGCTGCAAGAGCTGGAGCAATCTTATGAAGAGCTAAATTTACAGGGAAATTAAAAGGAGTAATTGCACCAACAACACCTAAAGGAATCTTTTTAGTAAAAGCATAAAACTTCTCATCAGCACTGCCAGCCACATCTAAAGGTACAGTCTCACCATAAATACGCTTAGCTTCCTCTGCTGAAAGTTTCAAAGTCTCTACAGACCGATTAACCTCAACAATAGCATGTTTATAAGGTTTACCAACCTCAAGAGAAATAAGTTCAGCTATTTCATCTTTTCTCTCTTCAAGTTCCACACAAGCACTATAAAGAGCATTAGAAACTTCTTTAGCAGACATATTCTGAATAGAATCTTTTGCTAAATTAGCAGACTCAATAGCATAATGAGCATCCCCTAAATTAGCAATAGGAACAGTATCAATAATTTCACCATTATAAGGATTTAAAATATTCTGCTTATCATCTTTATCAATAAATTCCCCATTAATCAACATCTTCATAATTAATCACCATAAAAATTATACTTTAAAAAGGGCTAAAAAACAACAATAATATAAT
>JAKSUE010000102.1 GCA_024409165.1 archaeon | reverse complement strand
TTTAAACCCTACTTATTTTTTCTTCTTTTTCTTATTTTATGTATTTATTTCTCTTCTTTTTTAAAGTTTTTGAGGACAGTAATTATAACAGTGTTATATGGTAGGGGTGTCCTCATTTTACATGGAAAATATCATTAATTTGCTCTTCTTTTTGGCATGTTTTTAGGACACTATTTTTAGTATGCTAATTTTAGGGAGGTGTCCTAATTTTTTTCTTTTTTCTTTAGGACGATAAACAAGAATTTATCACTACCAAAAAGTAGAAAAATCAAAACAAGTTACGCACACAAATAATAATTTATATGCCCAACAATAGTTCACTAGTAAACTATTAAACTAAGTAAAATAAGTTTTAATAAGAAAATAAGGAAAGAATATTTAAAAAAAGAATAAAAGATGAAGAATAATAATTATTCAACATCTGCAGCTCTAAGCTCTTTCATTTTAGCAATAGCTACTTTTGCTTTAGCTAAAACGTCTGTTTCATCAAGAGTTAAAACTTTTTTATTTTCCATTAATATTTTACCATTACAAATAGTAGTATCTACATTAGATCCGTTTGCTGAGTAGACAATATTAGATGCAAGGAGGTTACTTTGAGGAGTCATATTAGCAGCGTTAGTATCAACTAAAATTAAGTCTGCTTTTTTACCTACTTCAATTGTACCTACATCTTTAAGATTTAATGCTTTTGCGCCGTTAACAGTAGCCATATTAACTACTTCATTAGCATTTAATACAGATGGGTTTAAGGTTGAAACTTTTGCTAAAAGGGAAGCGAATTTCATTTCATCAAACATATCAAGATTATTATTTGATGATGCACCATCAGTACCAAGACTTACACAAATTCCTTGCTCAAGTAATTCACCAACAGGTGCTGCACCTGATGCAAGTTTCATATTACTACATGGGTTGTGAGCAACACTTACACCATTGTTTTTAATCAAGTTTATCTCATTTTCATCTAACCATACACAGTGAGCAGCTACAACATCGTCCCCTAAGAAGTCGATACTATCTAATAACTCAAACGGTCTTTTATTATCATGAGCTTCACCAACATCGTTGATTTCCTTCATTGTTTCATTCATATGAATGTGGATACCAACATTGTATTTATCTGCTTCTTTTCTAACTCTTTCAAGAAGGTCAACAGATGCAGTATAACAAGAGTGTGGACCAAACATAGTGGTGATTCTACCGTCTGCTGTATTATTGAAATCTTTAATTAAAGAAATATTTTCTTTAAATTCATTTTCACGTTTTTCAGCATCTCCAAAATCAATCATACCATAAGATAAAACACCACGAATACCAGCTTCATCTACAGCTTGAGCTACACCATCCATATAGAAGTACATATCAGAAAATGCAGTAGTACCAGATTTAATCATTTCAAGAGCACCAAGTAAAGCCCCAGCATAACAATAATCTCTGTTTAAATGAGCTTCCATAGGCCAAATATGATCATTTAACCAAGTATCTAAAGCCATATCATCTGCAATTCCTCTAAGAATAGTCATTGATAAGTGAGTATGAGTATTTACAAAACCAGGCATTAAAATTTTACCCTTAGCATCAATTACCTTATCAACTCCTTCATCAATATCACTAGCTATTTCAGCTATTTTATCATCTTTAATTAAAACAGAAGCTGATTTTTCTTCACATTCTCCATTTCCTAATGGATTTAAAATAGTTGCATCTTTAATTAAAATCTCTTGAGATTCCATCTTATCACCATATAAAATTAATAATATAAATAAAATTTAATAATTAATTTAGTAGTTAAATTAAATAAAAAAATAATAAAATAATAATAAATTTATAAAACTAATAAATGTAGCATTAAAGTAATACCAATTATAATCATTACAATATTACTTGCATATTCTTGAACCATTTCAGGAACATATTTCATAATCTTAGGACCAATATAAGAACCTAAAACAATTGCACAAAACTCAAATACAAAAAGTACAGGAATATAGAACCAATCTAAAGTAGCAAAAACAACAAGACTATCAGAACCAAGTAATAATGCATTAACTTTCTCTGGGAAATCAAAACCATATATATCTATAAGTTGGATTATAATAATAATCACACCACAGACGAATTTAAAAGTATCAGAAGGAACATAAAGTAAAATAACACTACCTATTAAAAAACCAACAATACTTAAAGTAGTTTCAATACCAAGATAAGTTTTAAGATTTTCCTTAATAGAAAATCCATTAACACTTGTTAAAATAAATGTATCAATAACAAGCCCAGATAATAAAAGTATTAATCCAATCATATTTTCATTTAATAAAATAAAATTCAACAGTTAAGTAACAAAAATTAACATAATGATATTAAATAATAGATATTAAATAATATATTAAAAATGTTAATTATATTAAAATTAAATTTATAACTTTTAGTATATATTATTATCTTAAAATAAATAATACATTTAATAATTATTAAAAAGAAAAATATAGATGATTAAAAAATGATTAAAATTTAGGAGAATTATTATGAAACTTAAAATTGCTATACCATCAAAAGGTAGAATTAGTAATCCTGCTGTAAATATACTTGAAAAAGCAGGACTTGGACTTAAAGATGCAAGTAATAGAAAATTATTCTCATCTACTCATAATAAAGATATTGATGTAATGTTTGCAAGAGCTGCTGATATTCCTGAATTTGTTGCTGAAGGAATTTGTGATATGGGAATTACAGGTTTAGACCTTATTAATGAAGCTGAAGCTGATGTAAAAATCCTTAATGATTTAAAATTTGGACAAACCAAACTTGTTCTTGCATCACCTGAAAATTCAGATATTAATAGTATAAAAGATTTAAAAGATGGAATGACAGTAGCTACTGAATTCCCAAATCTTACAAAAAAATACTTTGAAGAAAATAATTTAGATATAAAAATCGTTAAATTAACTGGATCAACTGAAATAGCTCCATTTATTGGAGTAGCTGATGCTATAACTGATTTAACAAGTACAGGTACAACTTTAAATATGAATCATTTAAAAATTGTAGAAATTATCTTAGAAAGTTCAATTAAATTAATAGCTAATAATGATTCATACAATGAAAAAACTAATTTAGTTGAAGCTGTAAGTACAAGTATTAAAGGTGTACTTGAAGCTGAAAGAAAAAAATTAGTTATGATGAATGTTGCAAAAGACAAATTATGTGATGTTCAAAAAGTTATGCCTGCTATGAGTGGACCAACCATCTCTGAAGTTTTATCTGAAGAAGAAACAATGGCCGTCCAAGCAGTAGTAGATGAAGAAGAAGTATTTGAACTCATAAACGACCTCCGTAATGCTGGAGCTCGTGATATTTTAGTACTCCCAATTGAAAGAATTATTCAATAAATAATAACAGTCATAATAACAATAATATTCTAATAACATTCTAATAATAATAGATTAATAATAACAATGGAAGTTTTAAATGAAATTCTTAAGATTTAAAGATAATGATGGTGAAAAAAACAAAAATAACAATAACAATCATCATAATAGCAATATCAAAAGTGGATACTTAGAAAATAATAAAGTATTTGGATTAAAAAATGATATTTTAGATTATTTTAATCAAGATTATGATGAAATTATTAAAGATGTTGATAATTCATATAATTTAGAAGATATTAAAATAATCAGTCCAGTTTCACCATCTAAAATTGTCTGTATTGGCCTTAATTATAAAGATCATGCTGAAGAATTAAATATGGAACTTCCAGATACTCCTAAATTATTCATAAAACCTTCTACATCAGTTATTGGAAATAATGATGATATTATTAAACCTGAAATGAGTAATGAAATTGATTATGAAGGTGAATTAGCTATTGTAATTGGAAAAAAAGCTAAAAATATAGAAGTAGACCAAAGTAAAGATTATATTTTTGGATATACAATAATAAACGATGTTACAGCAAGAGATGTTCAAAGATATGATGAACAATGGACAAGAGGAAAAAGTTTTGATACCTTTGCCCCAATAGGTCCTGTTATAGAAACAGAATTAAATCCACAAAATCAAAAAATAATAACAAGAATTCTTAAAAATAGTAACTCTAAGAGTACCATTGCAAGTGTAAAAAAAGACAATAAAATTAACTCAGAAATAAAAAATCAAACTGAAATTAGACAAAATTCAAACACTTCAAATATGGTCTTTGGAGCTTATGAATTAGTTAGTTTTATATCAAAAGTTATGACATTAAATCCTGGAGATGTAATAGCTACAGGAACACCACCTGGTGTGGGTCAAATTAAAATTGGAGAGACTGTTGAAGTTGAAATAGAGGATATTGGAGTATTATCCAACAGATTAATAGACTAAAATTAAATTCTAAACTATATGAATTAAAAAAGTCTAAATTATAATAAAATAAGAAAGTTTTAAATTATACTTAAATTAAATTTTATATAAACATTAAAAATCAGGAGAGTAATAATATTTTTAAATTAAATAATGTTATATCAATTAAAGATTTTTCACGTGAAGATATTGAATATATTCTTGATGAAGCTGCTAAACTTGAAAAAGTAGCTCAATCTGAAGAAAAATCCGAAGAACTTGCTGGTAAAATTCTTGGTTTGATGTTTTTTGAACCATCAACAAGAACAAGATTATCTTTTGAAACTTCTATGAAAAGATTAGGAGGAAATTGTATTGGTCTTGGTGATACAGCAGCATGTTCTGTAGCTAAAGGTGAAAGTATTGCTGATACTGCTAAAATGATTGAAGGATACTCAGATGCTATTGTTATTAGACATCCTTTAGAAGGTGTTAGTAAATTTTTAACTGATATAGTAGATGTTCCTGTAATTAATGCAGGAGATGGTGCAGGTCAACACCCAACTCAAACTTTACTTGATTTATACACAATTAAAAAACATTTTGGTCGTATTGATGGATTAAATATTGCACTTATAGGTGACTTAAAATACGGCCGTACTGTACATTCACTCTCATATGGTTTAGGTTATTATGATGTTAAAATGACATTCGTTTCTCCTGATGAATTAAGAATGCCTGAAGAAACATTACATGATCTTGAAGAAAATAACATTAAATACAAAGAAACAAACAATTTAAAAGATGTTATTGATGAAGTTGATGTATTATATGTTACAAGAATTCAAAAAGAAAGATTCCCTGATGTTGAAGAATATGAACAAATTAAAGACGCATATTTAATCAACAGAGAATTAATCGAAGGTAAAGAACTCATTGTTATGCATCCATTACCAAGAGTAAATGAAATTGATTATGATGTAGATAATACAAAATACAATAAATACTTTGAACAAGCAAATAATGCAGTTCCTGTAAGAATGGCCATCTTAAAAAACATAATCAAACATAGATGTAAATAATAAAACTAATAGTTCACTAGTAAACTATTAAAAACTCAAAAACAAAATAAATTTAAATAAAATAGCTTATTTTAGCTATTTTAATTCTCTTTTTTTTTT
>JAKSUE010000101.1 GCA_024409165.1 archaeon | reverse complement strand
TAAATCAATTTTATAATTTTTATATACTTTTTATTATTATTTTTTTATAATCCTTAATTCATTTTTTATATTCTTTTTTTAAAATAAGTTTAAAATATAGAGAATAATAGTTTACTGGTGAACTATTAATTTAAAAAAATAAAGAGATAATAAAAATATTATCTCAAAACAAATTTAATTTTTTTATTTAATTTATTTAATTTTATTTAATTTTAATCTAATTCGTTTTCATCCTTTAAGATGTTGTTGTAGAATTTTTTGGTTAGGAATGCACAGATAAATAGTACAATTAAACCAGGTAATCTACCAACATTATATAATTGATCACCAAAGAGTAATGCAAGAATCATGAATAAGACTATGATTAAAACTATAAAAAATATTATACTAAATACAATTGAGATTCCTTTAGAAAATTTTTTCATAAATATTCCTCCTTTTTTATTTAGAAAATTTTTAGAATGTTTATTTTTTTTCATTACACTACCGTCATCATCAAAGACATAAGATGTTAAATCAGTGTGTAGGAGTTTAAAAGTTAAAAACCAAGCATTAACTATACCTTCAGGACTTACTGTGGTTTGACCTTTAGCTACAGCAGCACAAGAAGCTAAGTAACGACTACATAATGCAAATTGAGCTACTGTTTCGTTATCCATACGAAAGAGACATCCAAAATTATAGATATATGCATCATGAATTGCATTATGTAATTTTCTAGCACGTTTTTCCCATTTAACAGCTGCAACTTTTTTGAAGAACTTTTTATTAACATCTCTCCAGTTTTCAACATCTTCAAAATTATCTAATCCTAAAGATATTTTACAAGCTAAAGAACTTTCTATAATTTTAACTTTTTCATCATCGGATAACTCTCTTTGAAGTTCATAGGCACAACTATATCCAATCATAGAGTAAACTCCAAGAAAAGCTGAAAAAGCCATATCAGATAATCTAAATATCCATTTAAGGGCACCGAATGCAAAGAAGGCATCTCTAAAAAATTTAGATTTATTCTCATATTCAACACCTAAATAAGCTAATTCTAATAGTGCTTTTTCACCTATAAATCTTAAATGATCATCATCCCTATAACTTTCTAATAATTCTCGAAGTTCAATTAAACCTGGAACATCAGTGTATTCATTTAAACTTTCATAACCTTTAATAAATTCCTCATTAACTTTCGGATTACCTGGTAAAATCACCATATTTAACCTCCTACCAGAATTTTAATTTTTTAACAACATAATTCATACCGTTAAATATACGTTTAGAAGTGTTAACAAGAGCTTTAGCAAGAGTTTTACCTGCTGTTTTAAGTTGTTTTTTAACTGTTTTTCCTAATTTTGATTTATCTAATTGTTTGGAAACATATTTATAAATCTTAGATGATTTAACTTTCTTTTTAACCTTCTTATCCATATATTTAAGAGCAGTCTTTAGATTAGCTGGTGAACTAACAGCTTTTTTAATAGCTTTTAATGCATTAGAAGCTTTATTACCTATAGAAACATATGCTTTATAAATTGATTTTAAAGCAATATCTGTATTTATCAAACTAGATGATATAGTACATTTAGAATTATAAATAACATCTTTCAAAGGATCTTTACCACCTAATTTAGAAATCTTTGCTAATAATAATGTATTATTTAATAGATTATCATAACTACCAGTAATTCCTAAAACACTTGCTAAAGTATTAAAATTATTACTAATATAATTTTTAGCAAAGTAGGTTAGGGCATTTTTCTCAAATAAATCTATAAATTTAGTACTTATTTGACTAATAGAATATTTAACAGGATTACTTAACACAGATAAGATTGTTTTATAGGCAGTGAAACCCTTTTTAGCTATGGAATATAATTCATGAGATATAAATTTATTAACCAATGGTTTTTCAATTATCTTTTCAATAATTGTAGCACTAGATAAGCCACAACGTTCCGCAATACCAAAGCCAGATACAACAGAAAGACCATCTAAAGCTAAATCTAATGGAGTTATACAACCATTATCATCAATACCAAGTAAAAACCATCCTGCTAATTTAATACTTTGACCTAAAACACCATAATTATCATCTAATTGAGCATATCCAGGGATTTCAAAACATGGAGTATTTAACCAAGTCCATGCACTTTCAACAGTCCAAGTACCATAAATACTTGAAGCTTCTTGAGGAGTTAGAATAATTCCTTTGCGGTTAGAAGCATCTAATACTAAAATATAAGAACTGAATAAATCATCAAATGAAGATCTGCTTATATTTAACATTCCTGCTGTGGAATCTGCTAAAATAACCCATTCTTCATTAATATCCCAGATTACGCTATAATGTAAGTCACCACTAATGTTTAAAAGAACAATATCTAAATCTTGTAACTCAGATGAATTGACTTTTAAACAAGCCGCATAACTAAAGTTTTTAACAGTGTTGTCATGTAAATAATTTAAAAGACTTAATAAATTAGTACCTTCTTTACCAACATTTGTATAATTAATAATATTATTTTGATTGAAGTTTGTATATCCTAATTTATGTAATACAGTAGCTAAAGACGCTGGACCACAGGACCACATATCTTTTTGTAATACAATATTAACATCATCAAAAATTGCAAAATCACCGAGAGTATTATTTACAAATTTATTATTAATTGTAGGATTAATTGTAGAATTAATTGTAAAGTTAATTGTAGAGTTAATATTAGAGTTAATATCAGATTTAAATGTAGAATTACAGATAGAACAAGCTACAATATTATTTGAAAATAAATTATTTATTAAACAAATATTATTAGAATTAACAAGTTCTAAACCTAAATAAGATTCTGTAATTACAGTATTTTCTATTAAGGTATTATCAACCATATTAACTAAATCTAAACTAATCCAACAATATTCAAATTTAGAGTTAGAGATGGTTATATTAGAATTTTCAAATCCATAAATACCATAAGAATCATCGACAAAACTACAATTAAAGCATTTTAAATTATCTGTAGAGTGTGCATAAATACCATATTCATTATTTAAAAAATTACAACTATCAATAGAGCAATTATTAGATCCAATAGTATATAATCCAACCATAGAATCAGATAATGTACAATTAATTAAATGAGTATTAACACCTATGTTATAAACAGCATAGCTATCTTCATCTCCTGTGATAAATAAATTATCAATGGTTGCACCATTTGCAAAAATTGTAATAGTGGCTTTTGAATCATCTACACTATTTAAATAAGTGATATCTTCAGATTTTAATGTGATATTTTTATAAATAAAGATATTTTCAGAAAAAATACCTCTTTTTAAAATAATAATATCTCCATTTTTAGTATCATTATCATCAATAGCTTCTTGAATTGAACCGTATGATTTATTTGAACGATTATTAATAACACCATAACTTGTATTTGATGGTAAATAAATCATTTTATTAATAATTTCATTATCTAAACTTAAACTAACATAAGCTTCAGATGGCTCTGATGCATAAATATTAGCAATAGCTACTCCATCATAACTTAAAACTAAAGTAGATGATGAATTATCAAAATTATTTATAAATATGCCTTTATTATCTAAATCATCTGTAATAGTACCATAATTAGTTCTAAAATTCATTTCTAAATTATCAATTACATATTCATTTGATAAATCTTGATTAAGATTATTATGAGTCAAATCTCCAATCAAAACAGTATTATGAGTTCCAGATGAATTTGTAGAATAATCAACAAAGGTATCTAATGATAGGACAAGCCAAGAATCACAAGAAATATTCTTAGATTTAAAATCATCAAAATAATTAAATGAATCTGGATTATTTAATCCCCACCAATTATTATTTAAATCAATGTGTTTATTAGAGTTAATATAAACATTATTTACACCATTAGGATTTGAAGTAGCACTAATTAAACTATTAAAATTAATATTTGCTGATGAATTAGAAATATAAATAGGAATATCACTATGAATAATATTTCCTAAAATATTAGAATTATCTGAATTTAATAATTTAATACCATAATCATCTACATTAATTTTATTAGACTCGAATGTGGTTGAATTACCATAAATAATAGCAGATGATGAATTAAAATCATTAAAACCAATATAATTTTCTAAACCTCTAACTACAACTCCATTATCAAAATCATTGAAAATACAATTACTTATAGTATTATAAGATCCAATAACTTCAATAGCATTATAATTATCATACTCTTTATAATCATCATAAGAATTAGAGTATTTATTACTATTAATGAAAGTAAAACCTTCAATTATAGATGAGTTAGAATATAAATAAATAATAGCTGAATTACTATTGTTCTTAGAAACACTCCCGTAATTACTAATATTATCATTATAACTAATAAATTTAACAATATAATTTGTAACAGGAGCCAAATATATGGTTTTATTAATAGTGATAGATTCAAAAATATTAGATTTAGCAACTCCAATATAATCTTTATCTAAGGTGTCTTCATCATCAATAGCTTCTTGTATAGAATCATAAACTTTGTTAGTTCTGTAATTATAAACTTTATCTGGATTTGAAATAACTATCCATGGAATTATGGTTATTTCTTCTATGGATGAAAGATTACAATTATTAGTTGAATTATTAATTAATGATGAATAATCATTTAATATTAAAGTTTCCATTAATAATAAAGAATTAAAGCCAATATTATCTCCTAATGATAAATCAGATAGGTTAGAAACTACTTTACCTTCATCAAAAGATTCTTTTAAATCATAAATTAAAGAGATGTATTCAAAGTATTCTAAATTTCCACTAATAATATTTTCATAGGAAGTAGGGATAGAACTAGAAATAGAACTAGAACTAGGGATAGAATTAGTGGTAGATTTGGTGTTTAAGTTAGAGTTATTGAATTCTCTTAATGGGATTGATTGGTAAACATTGAAATCAATATTATAGATACAAGATGTATAAATGTCTAATACTTGTGCAATATTGAGAGAATGATTAGCAATTACCCAGGTATTAGGTAAATTATGATT
This sequence comes from archaeon, assembly GCA_024409165.1. GTDB lineage: Archaea > Methanobacteriota > Methanobacteria > Methanobacteriales > Methanobacteriaceae > Methanobrevibacter. The sequence goes on along the minus strand of JAKSUE010000101.1, from coordinate 628 downwards.
TGAATAGATATACTCTTTTAAATAATAACTACTGTTAATAATATCTTCTTGAGAGAATAATATGGTTGAATTATCTTTTATATGATTAAAAGATATTAAATTTAAGAAATTAGGAAGTGAGTTGTAGTGATTATAAGAAGATAATACTTCACTAATTAGGTAAACCATTGTATTGAAATCAAGATAGATGTTATTTAAATCAATATAAGCATTATTAAAATCATGGTTGAATGATGAAGTGCTTTTATATTGAGGATTATTGTTAAAATATTCATTTAATTGATTAATTAAATAAATGTATTCGAGTGAATGTATCTGTGATGTGTTTAATTCTAAATTATTGTTGTTTTCTAAACTTTCAGGACTATTACTTTCATTATTTAAATCACTTAAATCTTCATTAAAGTTTTTAGCTATTAATAATGAGTATAAATCACCATTGATATTGAGTATAGCTTCACTTGCAAGTTGAGCATAACTAATTATACTAATATTGGAACCATTGATTTGGATAGTGTTTGGTAATTTATGATTTAATTCTATGTATTCTTTTAGATATTGTGATGCAGTTGCTATATCATCAATATTGAAGAATTTATAGGATTGGACACTATTCCATGGTATGATG
>JAKSUE010000100.1 GCA_024409165.1 archaeon | reverse complement strand
AACTATTTTTAAACAATTACATTTTTTCATGTATATTACAAATCATCATGAATATAAAGTATCACACTACTTTAATTAAATACAATAGTCGATTAATTAAAATGATAGTTAGGTAATGATGGTATTAATTTTTAATAAGTCTTGCTTTAAAATTAAGGTGGTAAATATAGTAGTGATTTTTAACCCATGTCTTAGATTAGCAAAAGAAGACCGTAGAAACCTTATTTACACTTGGAAAATAAACCCAAAATAACCTCTTTCAGAACCTATAAAAATCTATAATTTTCAACTGTAAACAAAACAGATCCAATTTAAAATTATAAAAAATTTTTTTAAAAAAATAAATCAAGAGTGTACAAATCTTTCTTTTTTTATTCTTCTCCTAATTTCTCTTTCCTAAAATCTGCAAAATCTTTCTTCATACTTTCAAAAACATCTTTAACACTTGGATGTTCTTTTTTATCTACATTCATATTTGCATTAACAGAACTTTCTTTCATCAGTAACTTAGCTGCCAAATTACCAGCCACTTTAATCTCTTTCAAGGAAGGATTATTATCCAATTCACTATCAGCCAAATCAATACTCCGAATAGCCAACCTATTAGCTTTCAAATACCTTTCTTTTGTTTTCTCTTCAAACTCCCGCTTATTCTCCTCCAATAACCACATATCATAAGCATTAGCCCTCTTACTCCAATCCCAAGTACAAGATAACTTTTCCATGTATTTATAACTTTTTCCAGTTTGTTCAGCTACTTTACGAAGTGTACGACCACCACCAAGTAACAAATACTCATTAAAATACTTAAATGCTTTTTCAGGCTCCCGCCTACCATCATCTTTAACTATTCTCTTTTCCCAAATATTTATACTCATATTAAACACCTCCCTTCTGTAATTGCTATGTTTCCCAATAACATTTTTCAATCAACAATAAAAAATTTTTTTTATAAAACATACCTTTTCCCTCTTTCACATACTCTTTTTATCAGTTTTTAGTATTTATTTTTTCTTGTTGTTTTTAGATTTTTTATTTATTTTCCTGTTTTTTTAGTGTTTTTCATGTATATCATCAGTCAACAGAAATATTAACTATTCATATTACTTTAATTTAATAAAAGAAGTGATTAATTAAAAGATAGTTTAGATAGTGATGTTATTAATTTTAATAGTTCTTGCCTTAATTTTTTATCTTTTTCCCTGTTTTTTCACCTTTTTAGCCTTGTTTTTATCTATTTTTTCCCCTATTTTTCTCAATTTTTCCAGTTTTTTACCAGTTTTTTCAAGTTTTTTCAAGTTTTTTTTAAATTGATTTTGACAAATATTTAAAGTCATTTTGAATATATTCTTTATAATTCTTTTTTCATTATCTTTTATTAACATTTGTTAACATTTTTGTTCTGTTTTGTTTTGTTTCCGTATATTATATAGCAGGACTTATTTTGTTCTATTTTGTTTTGTTTTGATTTTGTTTTGTTTCGTGCTTTCTGTAATATTATTTAATCTGTTTTGTTTCGTTATGTTATGTAAGTGCTTTAAATAGATTTGTATGATTCTTAGAAATTTTGAAACGTACGAGAAAAACGTACTGTTCAAAATTAAAGATAGCTTCATTATTTTTTTTTAATAGTATTTTTTGAAGCTACTATTTCATATCTTTTTCATGTATATAACCAGCCAGTAGAAATATAAAATGCCATACCACTTTAATTAAATACAATAGTCGATTAAATAAAAAATATTAATTAGGCAATAATACTATTAAAATTAATATTACTTTACTTTAAAAAATACTATTTTTCTAATACTGGAAAGATATTTTAACAAATAACATATAATAACCCCTTAACAGTCTCCTTTAACTTAAAAAAAAAAAATGAAATATTTATAATATGTTTAAGTGATTTTAAGCAAGTAAGAGACTTGAAAAATAGTTTTAAGCAAGTAAGAAATTTTAAGAAAAAATTTCTTAGTTTCTTAAACGTCTTAGAATGCTTTATTTTAAAAATAAAGCACTATTAATGTTTTTTCAAAAAGTTTTAAGAAAATAAGAAAATAAGAAAAATTAGACCCACACATACACACATATATATTTTTTTAAAAAAAAATATTCATACTTTATATAGTGTATATATTTTCTTATTTTCTTAATAATAATAATAATAATAATAATAATAATAATAAGAGCTTTATTTTAAAAATAGAGTTTTTTAAGGACTCCTTTTTTTTAAGAAATTTTTAAGAAATTTTAAGAAAAAATTTCTTACTTGCTTAAAACTTTTTATTTTAACCTTGTTTTATTATTATTAAACCTTTTTAAAATCTGGCTATTATTTATTATTCTTTTGTTGTTAGCAATCTTCTCCTTTTGTTAAATCTAAATCCATTGAAAATAGATTATTTATTACTTCATCGGTGATTAAATAAAAACCTCTCACATTTTTATTTTTATTTTTGTATGTGAAATTGATTTGACTTTTAATATATTCTGAATAACTTTTATTGTTTTCATTTGCACGCTGTTGTAATATCTCAGTTAAACCTAAACTTTCCAAAATAGTGTCTATTTCTACATACTCATTTATTTTATCATTTATATAGTTAACAAGTTTGTAAGTATCTATAATATAATGTCTATCCTCCGTTTTTATTGTTCTATCCCTATTGTAGTAAATAAATGGGAAATCATTTTTAGTAATTGATTTAATAAATGTATTACTATCATACTGATAGTTTGCTGGTAGCCTGTTTTTATTTTTAAATTCATTATTCAATACTTCTTTAATTGCTTCTTTAACATCATAATTATACTGTGTACTTGCTATTGTTGCTTCATACATTTCTTTAATAAAATCTATCCCTGCTTCTCCTCCTATTTCTTGCAATATACTTATAATTGTATTTTCAATATCGAACAATTTATTATGTTGTTCAGAGTCTTCAAGTATTTTTATCATTTTTTCAGAAAAAGCTTTACCTATCACATTAAAGATTTTTAAAGGTGTATATTGGGATTTTGGTTTATATTTCATGTTAAATTGCTTTTTATTTAAATCTGTAATAATACTTTTATTACTATAATGGATTACTTTATATCTATTAGTTATGTAATCTTTAAATTTTTGTGGTTCATTTAATAAGAATACTGGTAAACCTAATGCTTGGAAATTATCAATTTTTTTATTATCATTACGGTCTTTTGTTGCTCTTACTGTTAATTCATATATAGCTCTTTTTATCACATTATTAGCTTCATCAAGTTTAAATAAATGGTCACATTCATCTAATATAGCTGGGAAACTATTTTCTTCCAATTTTGAACCAAGAACAGACACGGTAGAACATGCTGTTTCTACTTCTGTATGGTTGTAGAAATGGTTTGCTATTTTAATGCTTCCTGATTTGTTTGTTTGTGAAGCACCAGTTAGTATTAAACTATAATTAGAGTCTCCATATCCTAATTGTTTTAAACAGTAACTAAATGGGCTGTATAACATGAAACGGTAAACAGTACAATCGTTTCTTTTTCCCTCTTTACTTCTACTTTTTATTACTTCATTCAATAGCTTAATAGCTTTCTTTAAATCTTCTTTATTATATTTTAAATCTTTTATTTCAGTATTGGAGATTACTTTATTGTCAACCATCCAAAATCCTTTTAAATAAGCTTCTTTTTTAACTTTAACTTTGTTATATTCTTGTCCATCGATAATAAAACAATTTATAAGTGTTTTAATTTCAATTTCTTTTGGATTATATAATACTTTTGCATTTTGAAGTTCATCTATTAATTGTTTTGAAGTCAAATATTCTTTTGTTATTTCTTCATTAATAGTTAGATTATTGTATGTTATGTTATAAACGGGGTCAAATAATTCTAATTCATCTCTAATCATTGTAATGTTTTTTATTTCCAAATTAGCAATTTTAGTTATTCTTGGTGTATCTCCATTTCCTATTATATTCACATATTTAATCCCGTTTTCATCTTGCTCATAATAACTATCATCTTTTTTGACATCTGAACCGAATATTATCCCATCTTTGATGCCTTTGATTCTTTCATCTTCAAATTGCTTGTTGTAATTTGGTTTAGGTTTATTTTTATATTTGTTTATTATTTTGTCTAATTCTTTTTCGCCGACTGTGTCAGGTTCACGATTGTATTTTATTGCTATGCTCAAATCTTTCAGTAATTCTTTTAAAACAGCTACGGGGCTGTCCCACTTACTTTTATATTCAATATCAGTGTATTTTTTATAATATTTCTCAACATTTATATCTATTAGTCTTTCTAATTCTTTAAACTCTTCGGAATCCTCTGTAAGTTCTTCTGGCAATTTAGAACTTTCAACATACTTTTTATAATACTTATCTTCATGAAAATCGAATATACTTAATACATATCCACTATTGAATAAAAATAATCTATTAACATTAAACTCTTGACAGGTTCTTATTTCTTTACTCATGTAATTTTTATTTTTGTTCATTTAATCACCTTTTTATTTTTTAACAAAAACAGTAGGATTAAAATAGGTGTTTAAAGTATTTTAAGAACCAAACAAAAAGAATATAAACTAACATAATAGTGAAAAAAATAATACTATAAATTTATATATTCAAATTGTATAAAAATAATATTTGAATATAGATGGGTATGTATATCATCATATTCGTGAAACTATTCCATTGGTGTTTATATTCTTTTTGGTGGTTCTCAAAGGATATTAAACACTCCTTTAAGAAACATACTATTTTTTTAAGCATACTTATTTATTTGTATTATATATTATAAATTGTTATAGAGAGCATTTGAAAAGTAAATATTTACTTGTACTATTGTTAATGTGTTGTTCTAATGCTTCTTTTTTAAATATTATGGTTTTATTCATAATATTACCTATTTAACCTATCAATTGATTTTTCAACATTTTTTATGTTTCTGTTTAATAATTCCAGCTGACTTATTCTTTTTTGTTTCTGAATATGTTCCCTTATTGCTTCTCTTACAAATTCAGAAGCACTAAGATACTTATCTTGTTCTACTAACATTTGTATTTCTTTGTAGTCTTTTTTCAACATAGTAAGATTAAGTCTTCTTGTTCTGTCTTCATTTTCCATTTTGTTGACCTCTTTTATTTTGTACAAATTATTATATTTGTTTTGATAATTATAAATGTTTCTACATATTATATTATAATACTGTATATGGAAACTTATTATGTATCACATAGTTACACTTGCAATATAACTAAGCAACTTTTTTATTTTTCTTATATTCCTTTATTTTCTTTAATTCTGTTAAATAGCCTTTTAATTTACAAAATAAGAAATTTTAAATATGTTTCAAGTGTAAATAATAAGTCTTTTTAAAATCCTCTGAATAAGTAAATAAATGGTTTAATCATTTTTTAAGCATATTCAAGCCTCTATAATCCTTAGATTTTTACACTTGAAATAACACCTCTCCGTTGAGTTTGAGGGGTTGAATCTAAATATTTGGGTGGACATATTTATCACCAGCCAACTAAAATATAAAGTATCACACTACTTTAATTAAATACAATAGTCGATTAATTAAAATGATACTTATTATAAGTATGTATTAAAATAAATGATTCTTGGTTTAAAATTAAGGTGGTAAATATAGTGATGATTTTTAACCCATGTCTTAAATTAACAAATAGAGACCATAGAAGCCTTAT
>JAKSUE010000010.1 GCA_024409165.1 archaeon | reverse complement strand
ATAATTATATAAAATTTCTAAATCGGTGATTAAATGTTAATAACATCAACAGATACTTTAGAAAACAAGAAAATAATTGAGTATTGCGGATTAGTTACAGGTGAATCTTTACTTGGAGCTAATGTTTATAAAGATTTATTCTCTGGAGCTCGTGATGTAGTAAAGGGGAGAACATCACAATATGAAGAAGAATTTTTAAATGCAAGAACTGAAGCTTTTAAAATTATGGAAGAAAAAGCTATTAAAAAAGGTGCTAACGGAATTGTTGGTATGAAATTATCCTATGATAATCTTGGTGGAACTATGGGAAATACAATTTTAATTACTGCCTATGGAACTGCTATAATTTATGAAGACGAATAATAATTAATGGAAATTATAGGAATTAATATAATAAAAGCTAATAGTGGAATAAAATATGGGAATTAATATGACAAAAGCTAAAATAGTGGAATATTTAAAAGCCCTTGGATGCATAGCTATTGGAACATTTGCTGGTGTTTTTTGTTACTGGTTTTGTTTAGCTATTAATTTAGCTATTTTTGGATGGAATCTTGGTTTAGTTATTGCTCCTCTTTTTGCAGGATATGTTGAAACTTACCTTGCAAATAGATACCTTAACGAAACAACAGGTGCAATTAGTGCATTTATTCTATTTTTAGTAACTGTAATCTATGGATTCTTTATGAATAACCCAACATTAGGAGCTAATTTAATAACAATTGGTACAACAGGACTAATTCTTCAAGCTGCTCTTCCAACACTAACTAATTATTTTATAATTGTTTTAGGAATATCTGCTATTGCACATACATTAAATCTCGTTAAAAGAATTAAAAAGTATCTTTATAAAATATATGATAAATTATATTACATAATCACCGGAAAACCTAAAATAAGACCTGTACAAATTGATGGAACATTTATAAAAAGAGAAGAAATTGATATAAATAATCTTGGAATTTTATTATTAAGTTCTAATAAAATCAAAGGAAAATCCATTTTAGAATATAAAGGAATTTATGAATCAAGAGAGATTTTAAAATACAATCAGACAGAAATCATTAAATTAAATGATTATGAAAAAAGAAATGAATTATTACTTGAAGACATTAAATATACTAAAAACAATGCTTTTAAAAAATTATCAGAATCTCTCAAAAAAGACGGATGTAATGGAATTTTAGAAATCAACATCCAATATGATACAATAAAAAAAGAAAAAACAGATTTAATAATCCAAGTTTCAATTATGGGAACTGGAGTTATTATTTCTTAATACTTATTTTATAATTTATATTTATAATTTATATTTACTATTTCTTAATACTCATTTTATAATTTATATTTATAATTTATATTTAAATAAAACATGAAATAGTTCACTAGTAAACTATTAAAAAGTTAAAACACTATCAAAATAGTAAAAAAATAGTATAATAGTGAAATAAAATAATAAAAAATAGTAAAAAATAGAAAAATAATTAAAAAATCTAAGAAACTGATTTTAAGAATCTAAGAAATCTAAAATTAATAAAAAACTAGTTAAAATGAATTTAACTAGTTATAATAGAAATTTTAGTTAATATCGTATTTTTGTAAGAGTAAAAGCTCTTCGGTAGATAATTTTTTACCGTGTTTGAATTTATCAAAGATACTTTCAGCTTTCTCTTTCTCTTCACGATTTTTCTTAGCAGGAGATCCACTGTTAGATTTTTCAGAACGACGTTTTCTGGATTTGTTAGTTCCTAATTTTTTGTTAATAACATGGATTTCGCTTAAAACAACTTTGAACTCTTCGTGTTTAGCAGAAGCGTTTTTCCTAGCTTGGATGAATAATTTGTGTGCTTCATCAGCAGCAGTTCTGATTTCATCAGTTTTTCTAAAGTAGGAAAGCATTTGTTCATGAGCTTCTTGTGCTTGTTCGGAAAGTTCAACAACTTTTGCATGGTATTCTTCAGATTGTTTTTTGAGCTCTGCAGCTTCTTCTTTTACTTTGTCATCTTCTTTGATTTCCATGAGTTGTTTTCTTAAATCATTAGCGCTTTTAACGAGCTGATTTTCTTTTTTAATGTCTAAAACTCTGGTTTCAATAATTTTATCGATTTTTTTGATTTCATTTTCGATTTTTATTTTATCTCTTTTACCAGAAGACCATTCAAGGTTTTTGATTTCATCATTAACCTTATTACGTGCTTTTTTATTAGTTTCAACTTCTTTGTTGATTTCATTACGTTGGTCTCTAAATTCAATAGCTTTAGCTAAGTTTTCTTTTAAATCAGCATTTAATTGATCACGGATTTTACGTTGTTCCTTAGCTTCTTTATTGAAACCTTCTCTTTCATCCGCAATTTTAGCAATAAGTTCTTCCCTTTCATCTTTTTGAGCTCTGACTCCTTCAATGGTGTCAGCTAAATCAAAGTCAGGTTCTGGGAGACTGTTCTTTTTAGATTTTTTAGCTTTTTTAGGTTTTTCAGCTTTTTCAACTACTTCTTCAGTAGCTTCTTCAGCAACTTCTTCGGTAGCTTCTTCAGCTTCAACAACTTCTTCTTCAACAACTTCTTCAACTACTTCTTCAGCAGTTTGTTCTTCTTGGTTTTCAACAACTACATCAGTAGTTTCCACTACTTCAGTTTCTACAGCAACTTCATTTTCCACGTCAGCACCTTCTTCAGTGTTTTCAGGGTTTAAATTAAGTATGACGTTAATTACATCAGTTAAATTTTGAGTCTCTACAATAATATCTGCAATTTCTTTTACAGAAGGTTTAGCATTAAATGCAATACCATATTTAGCAGATTCAATCATAGAAATATCATTTGCTCCATCTCCTACAGCAACACATTCATCTAATGTGTATCCTGCATCTTCTATAAATTTAGATAGAACATCTAATTTGGAACCAGTTACTAATGGTCCGAGAACTTCACCAGTTAAGAGGCCATCCTCTACAACTAATGAATTTGTAAATATATTATCTACATTGAGTTTATTCTTAATAGTATTGGTAAATACATCAAAACCACCACTTATAATAGCTACATCAAAACCATTATCTTTTAAAGATTTAATAGATTCCGCTCCAGCCATAAGAGGCATTTTTTCAGCTAATGCTTCAATATCTTTCATAGAAGCTCCTTTAAGAAGCTTAACTCTCTGTTTAATGGATGTTTCGAAGTCTAATTCACCTTGCATTGCTTGCTCAGTGATTGCTGCAATTTGATCTTCAACATTTACTAATTTTCCAATCTCATCTATGCCCTCACCATTAATAATAACATTATCTAAGTCAAATACTACAAGTTTAATCAAACATATCACCAATTATATTAAGTCTAACTCGCTAAGTCTATCATAAGCGTTTTCTACACCTAACTTAGCATCGGATTTGGTTTTAGCACCAGTACAAACTACTTTACCAGAACCAAATAATAATAAAACGACCTTAGGATCAGATAAACGGTATACTAAACCAGGGAATTGTTCTGGTTCGTATTCAGTGTTTTCTAATTCTAAAGCAACTGCTTCTAAATTTAATGTGGATTGTAAATTTGCAGAAGCAACAATATTTTGAATTTTAATTTCAAACTCATGAGGAATATCTTTATCTTCTTTTCTCATAAGATCGACAGTCTTCTTAATAGCTAACTTTGAATCATCAATAGATTTAGCACCAGTACAAACAAGTTTACCTGATGAGAAAATCAAAGCAGCAGTCTTAGGTTCTTTAAGTTTAAAAACTAAACCCGGGAACTGTTCTCTATTAAAATCGACTCCTTCTAAAGCTTTTGCTACTTCAAGAAGTTCAATTTCTTTCCCTATACTAGCAGAAGCCACAATGTTCTCTATTTTTATATCAACATCGGTCAATTCAAAAACCTCCAAATCAAATTTAAAAAAAGTAAGTAAATATTTTAAAAAATTAATATAATTTTAATATTTTGATTTTTATTCTCACGTCAACGAAAATAAACAATTCAAGTTGTTATAATAATCAATAAAACATTATAAAAAATAAAACTCTAACTATTCACTTCCAATTTACACACGATAAAAAATCTAAAAAAGTACGAAAAAAATTCGATAAAATTAAAAAATTTTTAATAAAATTTTTACTAATAAAATATATTATTTATATACTATATAAAGTTATGCTTTATAAAGAGTATATAAATGATTTATAAATACTATATAAATAAAACTAATGAAAGATAAAATCTAAATATAAACATATAAAACTAAAAAATTAGGAGGAATAAAAAATGATTGAAGTAGAAGTTAAAGCAAAAATTAATAGTTTTGATGAAATGAGAGAAAGATTAAATAATTTAAATGCAGAAAAAATTAAAACTGAATATCAAGAAGATATCTACTTTAACAGCCCAGTATGCGATTTCTCTGAAACTGATGAAGCACTTAGAATTAGAAAAACTAAAAGTGAAAATTACCAAAGATTATTCATAACTTACAAAGGTCCTAAAATAGATAGTAAAAGTAAAACTCGTGAAGAAGTAGAAATGGAAATCGAAGATGAGAATAAATGTAAAAAAATCTTTGAAAATTTAGGATTTAAAGAAGTTAGAACAGTTATTAAAAACAGAGATTATTATAAAATAGATAACTTTGAAATTAGTCTTGATGATATAAAAGGATTAGATCCATATATGGAAATAGAAATCACCTTAGAAGACAATTCAGACTATAGCAAAGCTCAAGAAAGCATTTTTGAAATGTTTAAAAAATTAGAAATTACAGATGGATTTGAAAGAACATCTTACTTAGAATTATTAGAAAATAAAGATAAACAATAATTTATCAAATTAGTTACGGATGATGAACTAAATTTTAAAATTCTATAAAAATTGATAAAAAAAGTAAATATTTAAAAAAAATTAAAAAAGATTTATATTATAGTACTATAAAATATAAAAATGTTTAAAAAATTATAAAATATATTATTTATTTAATTATAGGTTAAAATGAAGTGAAGGAAAATGCAATATTATATAAGTCCTTTTAATAAAGAAGCGGAAATAAAATTCCCAAAAGATATTCTTATTTATGATACAACTCTTAGAGATGGAGAACAAACTCCTGGAGTTTGTTTATCTCCTGAAGACAAAATAGACATAGCTAAAAAGCTTGATGAACTTAAAATACATCAAATTGAAGCAGGTTTTCCAATTGTTTCAAGAACAGAAGCACAAACTGTAAAATCAATAGCTAATGAAGGTTTAAATGCAAGTGTAATCTGTTTAACTAGAGCAAGAAAAGAGGATATTGATAGAGCTCTTGAATGTGATGTTGATGGAATTATTACTTTCATGGGAACTTCAGATATTCATCTTCAACATAAAATGCATATTGGAAGACAAGAAGCAATGGAAATTTCTATGAATGCTATTGAATATGCAAAAGATCATGGATTATATGTAGCATACTCTTCAGAAGATGCTACAAGAACTGATTTAGACTTCTTAAAAAGAATTTACAAAAATGCTGAAAGTTATGGTGCAGACAGAGTTCACATAGCAGATACCACAGGAGCAATCACTCCTCAAGGAATCTATTTCTTAGTACAAGAAATCAGAAAAGTCACAGATATAAGAATAGCTATGCATTGTCATAACGACTTTGGATTTGCAGTTATCAACTCTATTTACGGATTACTTGCAGGTGGAAATTGTGTTTCTACTACTGTAAATGGAATCGGTGAAAGAGCTGGAAATGCATCACTTGAAGAACTTATTATGGCTTTAAAAATATTATATGGACACGATTTAGGATTTAAAACTAAAAATATCCAAGCTCTTTCTAACTTAGTTGAAGAAAGAACTAAAGTCAGAGTTCCAGAAAATAAACCAATTGTTGGTAAAAATGTATTTAGACATGAATCTGGAATCCATGTAGACGCAGTTATTGAAGAACCTCTCAGTTACGAACCATTCTTACCAGAACTTGTTGGACAAAAAAGACAATTAGTTTTAGGTAAACACTCAGGTTGTAGAGCTGTAAAAGCTAAACTTGATGAATGTGGTTACGAAGTAACTAAAGATCAACTCTGTAAAATTGTTGAAAAAGTAAAACAAAGCAGAGAAGAAGGTAAATACATCAATGACGAAGTATTTAAAGAAATTGTACAAAGTGTAGAAGGCCCATTTGAGTTCTAAACTCAACCTAACACTTTTTTATTTTTTTCATAATTTATTATTTAATTATTTAATTTGTTTTTAATATTATTTTATTATTCAACTTTTAATTTATTGAATAATATTTTATTATTCAACTATTATTTTTAAATTTATTTTACTATTATATAAGGGATATTAATGAAAAATTATCAAAGAGTAATCTCATATTTTGCAGGATTATTCATATTTACAATAGCTATTGGATTATCAATCAGAGCAAACTTAGGAATCTCACCAGTAAGTTCTGTACCCTACACATTAACTGTTGTATGGGGAATTGAAATAGGAATAGCTACCATAATATTCCACATAGCACTTGTCATCATACAAATTTTATTACTTAGAAAACAATTTAAAATCAGAAACTTACTCCAAGTCCCGATGGGAATCGTATTTGGAGCATTCACAAGTTTCTCAGTCTGGTTAGTCTCATTCTTACCACCTGCATCAACAATAGTGATATCATTAATCTATCTTGCATTAAGTATCATACTTGTAGCTATTGGAGAATTATTATATTTACCTCCAAATATCGTTCCTCTTGCATCATCAGGATTCGTACAAGCAGTATCTGTAGTAACTGGAATAGCATTTGAAAAAATAAAAGTAATCTCTGATATAACAATGATTGTAGGTTCTGGAGCAGTATGTTTAATCTTTATACATAACCTTGGAAGTGTAGGTATAGGAACTGTAATTTCAGCAGCATTAATTGGAACTACAATGGGAGTAATTATGAAAATATTTTATAAACTCACAGGTATCCAAATTAATCTTAAACCAGGTTATGAAGATAAAAAGTAAACAAACACCAAAATCACTAATAAAACAACATTTAATAATGAAAATACACCAATATATCTCATTTTTAAATTACTAAACTCTTTTACAAATATTTTATAAGAAATTAAATTAGCCATTGATGCAATTAATGTACCTAATCCACCAATATTAATACCAATAATAATCGCTTCATAATTAGTACTAAAACCACTTAACATAACACCTGCTGGAACATTAGAAATTATTTGAGAGAGAATTATACCACAAAATAACTCATTTCCAACAACTATTTTTTCACAAATCTCACAAATTAATGGAATATTTTGTAAATTACCTATTAAAATGAAAAATGCAACAAATGTTAAAAGTAAAAAATAATCTACACCTGAAAAAACATTCTTAAAGAAATTCTTTATATCAAAATTCCCATCCATAACTCCTCCATCTAAATCATCAACCACAGATACAGTTATCTCTTTAGAAGAAATAGTAAACATAAGTAAAAGTAAAAATACAAAAGATACAATAACATATGGAAGTAACAAAGCGATAAATGAAACAAATGAAATTCCAGATACAGAATACATGAATATATTATGAGGAGATCCTATTGGAAGAAGCATAGACCCCATATTTGCTGCAATAGTTTGAAGAACAATTGTAAATACTAATAAATCCTCTGATTTTGCCTTTTTTAAAGTAAGAATAGCAAAAGGAACAAATGTAATCAATGCAACATCATTTGTTATAATAATTGAAGTAAAAAAACATAAAAATACAAGAATAAACACAAGTTTACGAGTATTTTGAACCTTATTTAATAATTTAAATACAATTAAATCAAATATTCCAGAAACATATAAAATTTGGACTATAACCATCATAACAAAAAGAATTATAAGAGTTTCCCAATTAATATAATCAAAATATTTATAAGAAGGATTTACAAAAAAACAAGAAATAATTGCTAAAATACAAGCAATAATAAAAACAGACTCTTTTTTAAAAAATAACATTAATTTATTCTTGTTCATTTTAATCCCTAATTTAAATTTAAACTTTTTAATTAATATAAATTGTCTAATTAGTATCAAATGATTATCTAATGATTATCTACTTCCATAACACTGGTTTATTATTAAAATTTAAATAATATTTAATATATAATATAATAATTAGTTAATAAATTGTAACATTAAATTGTAAACAATAAGTTGTAAAAGAAGGAATTAAATTGAATATTACTGAAAAAATCTTATCACAGAAATATGGTAAAGAAGTTAATCCTGGTGAAATTATAGAAATTGATGTTGATCTTGCTATGTCTCACGATGGAACTTCTCCACCTGCAATTAAAACTTTTGAAAAAATAAGTGATAAAGTATGGGATAATGAGAAAATAGCTATTGTATTTGACCATGTTATACCTGCAAATACTATTGGAAGTGCTGAATTCCAGAAAGTAGCTAGAAACTTTATTAAAACTCAAAATATTACTCATCATTATACTCATGGTGAGGGAATTTGTCACCAAGTATTACCTGAAAAAGGTTTAGTTGAACCTGGAAAAGTAATTGTTGGTGCTGATTCACATACTTGTACTTATGGTGCATTTGGTGCATTTTCAACTGGAATGGGAGCTACTGACTTAGCTATGGTATATGCAACTGGTAAAACCTGGTTTATGGTACCTGAAGCATTAAAAATTGAAGTTGAAGGTAAACTTCCTGAAGGAATTGTATCAAAAGATCTTATTTTAAATATTATTGGTGAAATTGGAATAGCTGGAGCTACTTATAAAACTGCAGAGTTTTGTGGTGAAACCATTGATAATTTAGATGTTGAAAGTAGAATGACTATGACAAATATGGCAATTGAAATGGGAGCTAAAAATGGAATTATGGAACCAAACCAAGCTACAATTGACTATGTTTGTTCCAGAACTGGAAAAACCAAAGACCAATTAAATATATTAAAATCTGATAAAGATTCAGTATATGAAAAAGAATTTTTATTTAATGTAGATGACCTTGAAGCTCAAATTGCTTGTCCAAATGATGTAGATAATGTTAAACCATTATCACAAGTAGCTGGAACTCATATTGACCAAGGATTCATTGGTTCTTGTACAAATGGTAGATTATCTGACCTTGAAGCTGCTGCAAAAGTGCTTGAAGGTAAACAAGTCCATGATGATGTTAGATTAATCATTATTCCAGCATCTAAAGAAATCTATGAAATAGCTATGAATAGAGGATATATTAAAACATTCATGGATGCAGGAGCTATAGTCTGTAACCCTGGATGTGGACCATGTCTTGGAGGACACATGGGTGTTTTAAGTGAAGGAGAAACCAGTATCTCATCAACAAACCGTAACTTTAAAGGAAGAATGGGAGATTCTAAATCATCTGTATACTTAGCTAACCCATCTGTAGTAGCTGCATCAGCAATTTCAGGATTCATCGAAAATCCAGATAATTTAAATTCTAAATAAAAAAATATTTAAAATTAAATAAATTTACAACTTATTAACTTAATTATTAACTAAAATAATAAATAATAAAAAAATTTTAACTTGTTAAAATTAAAAAAATAATAAAAATTAGGTGAAGAAAATGGGAGTAAAATTCAAAGATATTATTTCTCCTGAAGAAATAAATCTAAAGGATTTAGAAGGTAGAACAGTAGCTATAGATGCATATAATACTATTTATCAATTTTTATCAGGAATTCGTCAAAGAGATGGAAGTCCCTTAATGGATTTAAATGGAAATATAACCTCTCATTTAAGTGGAATATTATATAGAACATCATCAATTGTTGATAAAGGTATAAAACCTATTTATGTTTTTGATGGTCAATCTTCACCATATAAAGCTAAAACTCTTGAACAAAGAAGAGCTATTAAAGAGCATGCAGAAAAACAAAGACAAGAAGCTATTGCAAAAGGAGACAGAGAAGCTGCAAGGAAATATGCAATGAGAACTTCCAGAATGACTCCTTACATCATTGAATCTTCTAAAAAACTCCTTGAATTAATGGGTGTTCCTTATATTCAAGCAAAAGGTGAAGGAGAAGCTCAAGCATCTTATATGGTAGCTCAAGGTGATGCATGGGCTGTAGCATCACAAGATTATGATTGTCTTTTATTTGGAGCTCCAAGAATTATTAGAAATCTTACATTAAGTGGAGGATTCTCTAATTTAGAATACATACAACTTACTAAAGCATTAGAAGATGTTGAACTTACAAGAGAACAATTAATTGATGTTGCATTACTTGTAGGAACTGATTTTAATGATGGAGTTCATGGAATCGGAGCAAAAAGAGGTATGAAACTCATTAAAGAAGGTACCTTAGAAGATGCTCTTTTAAAATTAGAAGTAGATTCACCCCTTGATCCAGATGAACTTAGAAACATCTTCCTTAAACCTGAAGTAAACACAGATTATAAAGTTAAGTTCAAAAAAGTAGATATTGAAAATCTTTGTGAATTCATGTGTGAAGAACACGATTTCTCACAAACAAGAATTATGAATGTCGCAGAAAAAATGAAAAAACTTACTTCAAGTCAAAGAAGTTTAGAAGATTGGTTCTAATGAACTAAACTTCATTTCTCTTTTTATACAACACAGTATACATACTTCTGATAAAAATTATCAATTTATTTTATAAAATTAAGTATTCTTAAATACCCTACAATTAAATTAGCTATTACTAAATCAAGTTCATTTAAATTAACTGAAAAATCATTTAAATCAATAGATTCTAACATAAGCAGATTTTCAACAAAATAAGAAAAAATATTAATAAGGTGGGAAATCTTCATCCCAAACATATTTTACATATTCCATAGCTAATTCAACTTGATGAGGATATTTAATCCATATTGTTTTTTCAAAGTCTTTTCTATCTTTAGATGAACAGATTAAGTCAAGAAAATCAAAATATCTCTCTAAACTTTTATCTAAATCAAAAGAAGATTTTTCAATTAAATCTTCATCAAAAGTATATTCAGCAAAAGCTGGAATTTCTAAAGTTTTACAAATTGTTTCTCTTGTAAAATACTTTTGACGAATAAGTGGAGAAACAGAACTTACTAAAATATGATTACCACAATCAATTAAAGGAGGAACTCCTTCAGTTTCTAATCTACTATCATCTAATAATTTACTATGATTTTTAAGATGATAGGAATGTAGTTCTGTATAAAAATCAGGTTTGTGTTTATTAATTAAATCTATGATGATTTTACCTTGTTTAGATTGATAAAATTCTTCTTTTAATGTTGAAGTATAGGGAGTTTCATCAAAATTATAGATATAAATCTGTCCTTTTGAAAAATCAGAAGATTTTAATTTTTTTAAAAGTTTAATAATGGTTTTACCTTCTGATCCATGGATTCCACCAATAAAAAGTTTTGTAGGACCTTCACCATTATCAATATAACGAAAATAGGACATAATATCATCTAACAAGATAAATAAGATAAAATAAAATAAATAAGATAACTAAGACTTAATTAAAAATTGATAAAAAAATAAAATAAAAAAAGAAAGAAAGAACTTAAGTTCCTTCTTGCCAGTTTCCAAGATATTCAGTTTGACGGTCTGATAAGGAATCGATTTCAATTCCCATAGCTTTGAGTTTTAATCTTGCTACAGCATCATCAATCATATCAGGAGCTTTTTCTACACCTACTTTTAAATCATTTTCAAGGATGTATTTAGCAGATAATGCTTGTACTGCAAAACTCATATCCATGATTTCAGCAGGGTGACCTTGACCTCTTGCAGCTGCTAAGTTAACAAGTCTACCATCAGCAAGTAAATAGATTTTTCTACCATCAGCCATGGTGAACATTTCAATACTTTCACGTACTTCTTCAACACTTACGGCTTGAGCTTCAAGATCTGGACGGTTGATTTCTACATTAAAGTGACCAGAGTTAGATAACATACAACCGTCTTTCATGTATTTAAAGTCGTCTCCTTTAATAATATCAATATTACCAGTTACAGTTACAACAAGGTCAGCTATTTTTACAGCTTCTCTAACTGGCATTACTCTGTGACCATCCATTCTTGCTTCAAGAGCTCTGATTGGGTCGACTTCGGTAACAATAACATTTGCACCTAAACCTGCTGCACGGGAAGCTACTCCACGACCACACCAGCCGTATCCACATACAACAACATTTTTACCAGCAATTAACATGTTGGTAGTTCCCATAATAGCATCAAGTGAGGATTGACCAGTACCATAACGGTTATCAAATAAATATTTAGTATAAGCATCATTTACAGCTACAACAGGGAATTTAAGAGCTCCATCATCGTTCATACCAACAAGACGGTGAACACCAGTTGTAGTTTCTTCACAAGCTCCCATAATTTTATCTAAAAGTTCTGGGCGTTTTTGATGTAAGTACATAATCATATCTGCACCATCATCAATAATAATATCTGGTTTGTGGGATAAAACATCATCAATAGCTTGATAATATTCTTCATCAGTTTGCTCTCTCCAACCATAAATATGTAATCCTAACTCAGCAGCACCAGCAGCTGCATCATCATGAGTAGATAATGGATTACAACCAGTCATAGCAACTTCTGCACCCCCAGCTTGTAAAGTTAAACCTAAATTAACAGTCTTAGGTTCTAAATGTAAACATGATCCAATAGTAATACCTTCAAAAGGTTTTTCTTCTTCAAATTGAGCTTTAATATGCTCTAAAACAGGCATATGTTTTTGAACCCATTCAATTTTCCTAATCCCTTCTTTAGCAAGAGACATATCTTTAACATTACTCATAAAAATCACTAAAATTATTATTAATTAATAAATATAATTCATAAATTATTGTATAATTGAATTGTATAATTAAATTGTTTTTTATA
>JAKSUE010000001.1 GCA_024409165.1 archaeon | reverse complement strand
TGCTTCATTTCCAACATAAATTACTATTTTTTCATTATTTTTCTTTTTAGTCATTTTAATATCCTTTTTTTAACTTTTTACTGACAGTGCTTTTTTAACTTCTTTTTTTACTTCTTCTTTAATATCAATTATTTTTTGTGCAACTTCATTAGGATCTGCTTTTGGTTTAACAATTTGAATCATTTTATTTGCTATTTCTTTTAATGATCCAATGCTTTCTAATAATGCTTGATAATTCTTATTTAAAGCTTCATAATCTTTTTTTAGTAGTTGATATTTTTCTTTATAAGTTAATTTCATATTATTCCTTTCAATTATTATTATTATATATTATTTCTTTTCTATTTGTTTTTTATCTTCGCTGTTTAGCATTTTTTGTTTCTTTAAATTTTCTAATGCTGCTTTATAAAATAATTTATTTGCTTCTTTTTTCTTATCTTCAATAGCGATATCTTCATAAGTCATTAAATCAAAAAGAATGGTTCTTTTACAAATCATATATTGATTATTTTCGACACCTAATTCTTTCTGTCAGTCATATTCAATGTCTCTAATATCGTATTTGATAATATTATCAGTTATTCTATCTTTTAATTTATTGTCCATATTTTTCCTTTTTAGTGTTCAACATTATTTTTATGTTTTTATATATTTCAAAATCTACATAATTAATGTCTATTATAAATCTTATTGCATTGCCTGTTTTTAATGCTTCTTTAATTTGTTTTTCTTTTTGTTCACATATTGCAAATTTAATTAAATCTAATTTATTGTCCATATTTTTTCCTTTTTAATAATTTATATAGTTTTTTAAAAAACTTTCAATCTTTTTGTTCGTATTTTTCAATAAGCAATCATGCCTCTTCTGTTTTACATATTTTTTCTCTTGCTTCATCAATATATTTATTAATTTGTTCATCCAATGTTTTTATTGGAAATGAATAATCTAAATTAAATGGTTTCATATTATATCACCTTTCAACTTTTACAGTAAATTATGTCTCCTGCTCTTGCAACATGTCACTGATTAGGTAATATATCAAATAGTTTAAATGAGTCTGGATAGATTGTGTGTTGACTAGATTTATGAATAAATATTATTTTACAGTTTTTTCCTACTTTTCAATCAGTAATTGCTCTTAGACAATCTAAATTTGACATATGACCTAATTTACTAAATGAATATTTTGAATGTTCAGCAGCAAATATACGTTGTTGTGCTATTGCTATTGCGTCTCAATTTGATTCAATAAATAAATAATCTAAACCACTTAAATCAAGACTTCTAATAGAATCTCAATCACCACAATCTGTGATGTACCCAATCTTTGAATTATCTTCTATAATAAGATAACCGTTATTTAAAACACGGTGTGGTACTACAAAACTTATTAATTGTTCTGTTATACGTTCTTCTTCTTGTTCTCTAATAATTTCTATTTTAGAATAATCTTTCAAATATTTAATATGATCAGGATGATCGTGACTTATAAATAATTTATTAACAAGTTCTTTTTTAGGATTCTTTACGCCAGCATCTAATTGATAAACTTTTCCATTATCAAAATAAAGTACATATGCACAGCCACTGCTTGAACTTCCTAAAACTTCTATTTTTGATAAAGACATGTTATTTCTCCTTTATTATTTTCTGTAATTGAACATTCATATCAAGTACCACACTTTCAATCTTGTTGTTCTAATTGCTCAATTAATTTTTTATTAATTATAAAATGACAACGATGTTCTTTATCAAGATATAAATAATGCTCTGGTCAATCTTTACATGCTAATGATTTATATTTCATTTTATTCCTTTCATTGGCAACAATAATGATATTCTCATTGTTTGTCTTCTTTATTTTGTTTTGATATATATTCTTTTGCTTCTTCAATTGTATCAAATGAAGCAATTTTTTGATATTCAGTATTTATATTTGCATACTTATTATGTTTTAATAATAATACATTACACATAAATAAAATTATTTCTAATTTCTTTGGCAATTTTATTTCTTATTTTATTTAGATCTTTTTCTGATATTTTTTTATTTTCATTTCCTTTACAATAAGTAATGATTTCTCATTCATATCAATCTAATATTAAAAGTTTTAATTCATCGACAAAAGATGTTAAATAAATTTTTTCTCTAATTTCATCTAATTTTTTTAATATTTTACTTACCCGTACTTCCATTTCAATTTTCTCCTCGGTTTGTTTGTGAAAGTTCTTTTATTTCTTCAGGTTTAGATGTATCTACTTTAAATACACATAAAGAACAAATTCTGTCATTCTTTTTAAATTCATAATAATAATTTGTAGGATTATTAACTATAATATGAATTTCACCTCTATAATTACTATCAATTAGTGGCATTTGAAGTTGAAATTGACAACTTGTAGTAATTGAACTTCGCGGTACAATAATACCAACTTCACCATTTGGAATTTCAACAGCTATTCCTGTATTAATTATTGTAATAGTATTTGGTTGAATTATAACAGGTTCATATAAATATAAATCATAACCTGCATCACCTTCATGTTTTAATTCTGGCAATTTAACCTGATCATTTAATAATTTAAATTTCATTTTATAATAACTCCTTTATTTGTTTATATATTACTGCATTATCTAAGTACTTAGAATAAAAATCAAATGCATTATTTCTAACTATATTATACATCATTTCATTTTGAGATAATTGATTAATTAACTGAACTGCTTCTTCAGGATGTTCTTCATCTAATCAAATAGTTCCAGTTTGAGCTCCATAATCAAACAATGATTTTCCATTTATTTTAAAATTTTGTCCTCATTTCTTTCTAAATATAGGTATTACACCGACAGCTATCATTTCGAGCATTGCATATTCAAAAACATCTCCTAAGATTTCATCTTTTAATAATAATAACTCAATTCCAAATTGACATTGACTTAATCTTTCTAAAGCTTCTTTATTATTATAAGGAGGCATCATATAAATAGGATGATTTCTTTCATATACCGCAGTTCCTTCTTTTAATTGTTTGATATGTTCTTTATCAAATCAAAGATCATTATCATCTCTTGGTAAACGCGGTTTTAATGACTTTAACATAGTGTCTAAACTACCAATTGACATTTCCATTCCTTCACAACTACAAATATATCCTTCACTTTTAAAATATTTTTCATGAAGTTCTCTAAATAAATAAGGACCTTTTCAAGATGCCGCGCGACCTATAAACTTAATAGATTTGTTTAATTTTTCATTAAATAGTTTTCAATAAGATTTATATTTAGAAAAATTAATTCCATTAATTCCATTTAATCTATCACTTGTAGTGATGACTTCTTTTAAAACATTCTTATATTTTTTAACAAAATCGCCATTTTTACTGTGAGTTATAACTTTTGATAAATAAACAAAAAATCTTTCATATTCTGGTTCTTTATAAAAGTTTCTAGCAATGCTGTAAATAGAATGATCTACTTGAAAATAAATAATATCTTTACCAATTTTAAATGATTCTGCTAAAATATTAATAAATGCATCTTTTGTTTCTTTAATATAATTTTTTGCTGGAACACTTAATATAAGTATTTTGTCAGCTTCTGCACAACTTTGAATGATTTTATCTTGTTCTTTAGAATATTTAATTAATTGAATGTTGTTTTGATGAGACTTTTCTCTTCCTCATTTACGATCCGCGTTTGCATAACATATGACTTGATCGCCACAAGATTCTAAATACTCTTGAAGTTCAATAGCGTATTTAGTATTTCCAGTTCCTTCAATTCCTCTACCCATTAAAATAACATATTTCATTATAATTTTTCTCCATTATCTTTAGGCTGATTTAATTCAAATTCAAGAAAATATGTATGAGCAAATAATGGTTTAGATTTAATATATTCATTAAACTCTTTTGGTGTTCATACTGCGATAACATTTTCATTAATATCAAATTCAACTATAACTTTTTTCATTATTTATTTTCCTTTCATAATCCAGACATATTATCTAATATAAAAATTCCATCGTGTTGGACACCGTTTTCATCTAAATAATATTCACACAAGTCTTTTCCAACTTTATTAAAATCAAGTTCTCTTCAGTTAATTTTTTCTGTTTTTATATTATATTTATCTTTTATTGCTTTTACAAATTTTTGTCATAATTCTTTTCTTGATTTTTCAGATCAAAGAAATCCATTATATGATATTCATTTATTAAAAAGAAAAAATCATTTTTCCATTATTTTACCTCTTTATCTCATTTTCTTTTAACTTGATTAAGACATTCTGATAGTCTAAAAGATAAAAATGGAACATTTTCTTGTGTTATTTCTCATTCCTGAATAACTATTTTTCCTTCTTTTCTAATTATTTTCTTTGTTTT
This sequence comes from archaeon, assembly GCA_024409165.1. Taxonomy (GTDB): domain Archaea; phylum Methanobacteriota; class Methanobacteria; order Methanobacteriales; family Methanobacteriaceae; genus Methanobrevibacter. Next base: position 39,047 of record JAKSUE010000001.1, on the reverse strand, counting down.
ATCATCTACTTCAGCAATTTCAGTTAACAGAACTATCATGTTATTTTACTCCTTTAATAATTAATTTTGCAGCTGCTAATTTTAGTTCATTTTTTAAGTCTTTATTTTCTTGTTCTAATGATTTTATATATTCTTCGCAGTTTGCTAATTTTAATTTTAATTCAAATAAACAGGATTCTTGAATCATATATTCTTCATTTAAGTTATTTAGATTTTCTATTTCTTTTTTTAATTTTCTAATTTCTAATGCTTGTAATAAACTCATTATTTTACCTCTTATTATATCTCTTATAAATATCTTCATATTCATCTCACATATTTATACTCTTAATATTGTGAGTTTCTGCGTAACACACTGCAGCGTCTAACGCATCTATAAATAACTCTTTTGTTATATTCATATTATTTTACCTCTATAATATTTTCTATCTCAATTAAATAAGTTTGTTTTTCGTTAATGTAATCTCAACAAAAGTTGTCTAATCATTGATAATCTAATATACAACTATTACCATAATAATCATCTATCAGTTCAACAACTGGTTTTTTGTAAAAATTATGATAATATAATGAAAACTCACCTTCTGCTTTATTGTTATTAAAACCTATAATATCTATAAAGTTTCAATTATCATCAATATTTATTGTATATTTATTACCATTTTTAATTAAAGGTGTGCAACTACCACTTTCAAAGATAATATAACGACCTGTTTGTTTTGTTCCATATTTTATGATTCATTGGTCGGTATCTGTATATTTTAAATCTACAATTTCATTTAACTTAACAATACTACCTTTTGGTATTGCTTTATGTCTTAATTCAAATGGTTTCTTTAACGACAAAATTGCATCAAAATATTTTTTATTAATCTTTAATTCAACCATAATATTCACAATAGTCCTTTCAATTTATTCTTTCAAATATTTCTTCAATAGTCATTGGTTTACTCATAAACTCTAATATAGCATCAAAGTATTTCTTTTTAATTTTTAATTCTAACATAATTTCATATCCTTTATAATTTTTATTAAATCATTTTTTATTGCTGGCAGAAGATAATCAAATGTAGAATTTATACTTTCTCTCTTAATTTTTAATTCTGTCATTAAACGCATCCTTGATTATCTTTTTATTTAATGTTGATGGTTGGTGAGAATATCAATATAATAATGGTGAATTTGTTTCTTGTGATTTTCATTTAATTTTTAGTTCTATCATTTGTTAAATGTTCCTTTGAAAACTCTTTGTATATTTCATCTACTATTTTTTGATTTATTCCAATAATTTGGATTATTTGAATTCCTGAATAAAGTTTTCCATCTACTCTATATAACTTATCTTTTTTAATTTCGTGTTCTGTCATATTAATATCCTTCTCTTTTTCGTAATTCTGATTCTAGAATATTTAATCTTTCTTTTGCGTTTCAAAATTCTTCTTCTTCACCAAATTCTTTATAATCAATTGAACCTAATAATATTGAAATTTCTTTTCTTAATTCCTCAGTTGTTAATAAACACGTTTTTGCTATATCGCATAATTCTTCAATTGTTATACATCTATTTACATAATTCAATTCTTTTAAAAGCTTAATTGTTGATATTAATTTTGTTTTGTCCATTATATTTTTCCTTCCATTTTTGAAATTAAAATATTAATTAAATCATAATTTATTCCTTTTGTAGTATCAATCATATTTATGTTTTTTCAATACTTCTTTCCAATTTCAATAAACTTATTATTTATTATATTCATATTGTTAACAATATTTTTATTTTTTTTTCTGCCTCGTATTTTATATCTTTTCATTAATGTTTTTTTATCACAATATAAAATAAAAATTATAGTATCATTAAATGCTGCTTGTCTTAATAATTTCTCAAATTTTCTTTGATTTAAATGTCCTTTTCTTTTATATATTTCAGGATAAATCATCTCACCTATAAAATGTCTGTCATATATGATATTATCTTTTTTAAGTGTTTTCTTATAAAATGTATATGTATTTTTATCTGTCGAAGTTATGTGTCTTTCTTTTAAATTGTATTTTCAAGCTAATCAATTCGACAGTGTTGTTTTTCCAGTACATTCACACCCTTCAATAATTATTCTCATTCTATTCATTCTCCTTTTTATTTATATAATTTAATATTAAATTAATAATCTGAGTGCTCTCTAATCACCGGATATCTATTAAAATTATATTATATATATCTTTTAATTCATTATACGCATCAATAAATATTTTTTGATCGGATATTTTATTTAGTTCATTTTCATCATTATCATATGGTCTTGATTTTATTTGTTTTTTTATTCTTTCTGTCGGTCCAATTAATATAATATATAAAAAGTCTAAATCTTTTTGAATAGGAATAAACTTTCTTCCATATTTCTGCGCATATACTCAATTTGATATATCTCCACGACAATAAACATGTTTTTCACCGTGAAAATGAGGTCATAACAAATTCATTAGAGTATTTTTTCCTATGCCGTCTACTCCTTCTAATATGATATGACTAAATTTTTTCATAATATTCTTTTATATATTTTTCTCAGTCAATTGTAAATGGTTGTGAAACATTAATACTTCTAAATTTAGGTTCATCTCTTAAATACATGTGTAATGAAGTAGCATGATGTGTGTATTTACTTAATTTAATTCCTAAACGTTTAGCTATATATTTTCCAATGCTAACAAAGAAAATGTAATCATAAGGTAATCCAAAATTTATATCATTACTTCTCATATATACAGTTTCTTCTAAATTACCATTACGAATTAAAAATTGTAAAGCAATTGTACATTGCATATCTTTAGTATTAATACGATCAATTGTTGGATCTGATATGTTTAATACGGCTCTTCTTGTATTTTTATCTTTTTTCAACAACTTAATGATTTGTTCTAATTGATTAAACTTATATTTCTTAAATAATATATATCCATAAGCTGAATTATTAGTTTCTCCATCATCACTTAATTCTAATCACATTTTAGCATATTGACCAATTTCCTTGCAAGAATTTGAACCTGATCAATATCATTTTAATTCGGCATCTGCATATTTTAAGCTTGTGTTTTTTGGTGCAAATTGAATATTTTCTAAAGATGGATTGTTAACTATTAAACAACAATTATTAAGTTCTTTTGTATTTCCGACAATTGGTGCTTTTAATAATTTATCTACTAAACTATCATAAACATCCATTATGGTTTCTTTTTCTATTAATGTCATAAATTTCCTTTCATATTTTATTATATCTCAAATAATCTAAAAGAAAATAAAAAATAAGCCGTTTGGCCTATCTTTTGTTTTTTCTTTGTCTTTTTTTATCTTGTCTATTAAACAATTCTTGTCTAGCTTCATGATATCTTATTTCAGCGTCATTCGCTTGATTTTGTAATTGTTTTTTAAAGATATATCCGGTTAAATACGTCTGTCGTTCTTCTGCAATATCATAATCTCTACTTGCAGATTTCATTCTTTTATATAAACCAGAATTTGACATTTTTTTAACATTTTTCATTATTTCTTTTCCTTAATTATAAATCTATCATAAGATTTTGTTTTTTTCGTTTCTTTTATTTTAGTCACAAATTGTTGGCAATTATCTTGAAATCAAGTCATATTTTCCAATTTAATCTTGTCAATTTGCGGTGGAATTGGTGGAGTCATTGGTATTTCAAAATTATGTTCTTTAGCAAAAGCAATTGCTTTGTCATAATCAATAACTTTATTTTCCACTTCTTTTAAAGTTTCTTTTCCTCTTGAAATTGTGATTATAGTAGGAGTTCCATTATAAATAAATTCAAATTTTTCAATTGTTCCTTCTAATAAAGCCTTTTTTATTTCAGGTTCAAGTTTATCACTGACTTGTTTACACGCAAATAATGCAATGGCTTTTTCCTCAGGAGACATTTGTTTAATCACTGCTTTACAATCAGTTAATCAAGTAGGATCTATTAATTCATGTTTTTCCATTTTTTAATATAACTTCTTAATTTTTTGTGGATTATAAGATATTCCTTCGTAATCTAAAATATCCATTAATTCATATTTTGTAGAAGCAAAATATTTTTTAAAGAGTTTTTTATATACGTATTTATGATGTGAATTATTTTTCATACTTTCTCCTTACTTTCAATAATGTTCCTTAGTTGGTTTATCTCAAGCAAGTTTCTTATTAAAGAATACTTTATCACCTTTAGTTATACGTTTAACAATCAATTTTGCAGGCTTATTAATGTCTACATCTTCTTGATCTGCTGTAACTCCTAATTTATTAAGTGCTCTTTCAAAACTCATTTGTCCAACTTTTTCGTTATTATATATAAAATCTAAATCGTATAAAACAAATTCAGTAACAATTTTACCGTCAATATTGATTTCAACAATAAAGTTGTATTTATTTCCTTTCATTGTCTTATAAAATTTCTTAACTAAACAATCAAACTTTGCTTCACCGTCGTGTTTAAGTTCTTTTGTTCAATCATAAAATTCACGTTTAGGAGAAAGATACATATTAGTAAATCCATTTTCATTTGTTTTTACTGTTAATGTTACTTCTTTTCCTTCCATTTGTTCAATAATTTCAATTTCAAATTTCTTTTTAATTTCATCCATTCTTGCCATTGAAATTTCTTGAGATTTTTGACTGTATCCTTCAATAAAGAATGTAATATATTGATAATCATTTTGACCTTTAACGTCTAATTCCATCAATACAATTTTTTTACCGTTTTCTTTATCTTTATTATATACTTGTCTAACGATAGCTTCATAATTACCGTCGTTTAATTTTTTAATGTCATTATTTTCCATTATATTTTTAATTTCCTTATTATTTAATTTTTCATTTCTGAATACTGGTACATCATTATTGTCATGTCCCAAGTAATCGCGATTATTTGAGAAATTTTCTTTTTTTGTTAAATGGAGAGAAACATCTCTACCAACTTGTATTAAAATTGGTTTCTTTTGAACTCCATAAATTTCGTTATTTTCCATAATTATTAGTATTATACAATATTTTATCTCTTTCGTGAATTGTTTTTGTCCGTTCAGCTAAAAAATTCATAAACATATTGTATTTTTGATGAGTTATTAATTTATTAGCGGCCAATTTATCTGCTCAAATTATAAATAATTTATATGTATATAATTCTCTATTATATGTATTTATTCCCATATTTCTAGACATAAAAACCGAATTAGAAAGTGTTCTTGCAAAAAATCTTCTAAATAATGTTCCAGATTCTTGCAACGAAACATCTATCATATATTTTTTATCTCATCTTTTGGTTATTTGCAAAATTTGTTCTGCTAATTTAAGATATTTTCATTGATTATTCGGAGTTTCAAATTCTAAAGTTTCAGGAAAATTATAATATATATCAAAAGTGAGTAATTTATTATTACTTTTTGATTTTTCTACTTCAAATAATTTATGTCTAACTGCAGTAATTTTATCTGAATAAGAAGTATTTTCATCTCATATTAATTTATTCAAATTCATTAGATTACCTTTGCTTCAGACAAAATAAATTTAATTGTGTCATCCATATTTTTTAAACAATTATTTTGTTTTACTTTCTTTAATGTATTTTTAGTTGCTGTAGAAACAGCTATCATAACATTATCATATATGTATTTTTTATTCATTTTAATTATCTCCTTTATATAATTATATACGTTTGTTTACAGTTATCATCAGATATCACCGGATTAACTTTAATTATAGATTTTCTTTTAATTCATCAATGTATTCTTTAAAGTCTTTCAGCATTTCTATATCGTCTGAATTTAATATTTTTTCGTAATTATCTTGAATTCACTGTATTTTTTTATATATTTCAGTGTTTTCACTAAATGATAAATTATTAAATATTACATAAACTGTTCCCGTTTTATATTTTCTATTTTTAGCAACAATTATTCTACCTTTGGTTATAAATCAAACTTGATCTGCATCTTGTTCTATGTTTCCGGTATTTCTTAACATTGCTAAAGTTGGCTCTTTATTTTCAGCTATTCTGTTTAATTGACAGGCTAAAAATATTACACATTTATTTTTCTTTGCGATTCTTTTTAATTGCCGTGTAATTATTTTTACATTTTCATCAATAAAATCAAAATAATCAATAAATATAAATTTAGCGTCAGATTTTTCAATGTCTTTTAATTTAATATTACTTTTATCTGATACTCATAAATTTGTTAATTTATTAATTTTAAATAATTTTTTAAAACGAAGTAATAATTCAGAATTAGTCATCTCTAATGAATAGAATTCTGTTTTATCAATTAATTGTAAATAAGCTGATAAATGAACCATTAAACTTGTTTTACCACAACCTGGTCTAGCTGCAATAATAACTAATTCTCCTTCATTTACTCCATTTGTAATATCATTTAATTTTGGTAAATACAAATTATAATTTTTAGGTATGTTTAAATTTAATTCTGTAATTTTTATCATAATTTTTTGGCGCCTTTTTTAGGCATAAAAAGAATAACATAACAAATTAAAAATATTTGTCTGTTATTTTGATTGCTTCACTTTATAGACAAGAAAGGGCGTATTCTATATTATTACACAATTCAAGTAATTTTTATTTTTGTGAGATTTACCAACTCACATTTTTATTTTATCAATTTTAAGATTTCTTCTGCTCTTTCTTTTTGTTTATCAATTCCATAATATGGAGCATTTTCTTCAACTTTACCGCAAGGTAAATCATATTCCATACATTCAAAATCTATTAATATTAATTTTAATAATTTTTTTATTTGTTCTTCATTAATTTTTTTCATTATCAATGATTCTCCAATCATTCTTTTAATCTTTTCATAGTATTAATTCCTTGCAATGGATATTTTTCAATTGCTTTTTCAAAAAAATCTCTATCAATAGATGCTGGTGTTCCTTTTCCATCTCTATCAAGATATTTGACTAAATAATCAATGATTTGATGATTTAATAATATAACAAACATTAATTCTCTTGCTATTCAAAATAAAATTCCTTCTTTTTTAGCGTGTTTATAAGCTCAAATTATATGTTCTCCACAAATTAAATCTCAATATTCATCTAAAAAATCATTTTCTGGCATATCAATTAATCTTTTTACGTAAGGTGCTATTCCAATTAAGAAAATATCTTTCATTGGCATAAATTGACTTTCTGGATTCTTTTTATAACGTGTATAACCTTTAAATCTTTCTAATACATTTATTGATTGCACCTCATAGCCCAACAATTCAGCTATAATTGCATGTCTAACTTCGTGTAATGATGTTTTAATTCCTTTTGTCATTATTTCTCCTTATATTATACACAATTCTTCAAATGTTAAATTTATTTTAGGTCATTGTAAAGATAATCAGTCAATTAATCCTTCATTATGAACCCAAGATTTGTTTTCTTCTATTTGCATATCTAATCCTGATTCTCTCATAAAGCAATGAATAATTTCGTGTCTTAATAATTCTTTAAAATAACCTTCACTAAAATCTTTTTCACAATTAGTTTTATTAATATTAATGGTGTAGTGTCGTCAATTAGAATCAGCATCACAATCTTTATTTATTTTGTTAGTAAATATAATTGTGTAAACTTGACCTAATATATTTATTTTTTTATAATCATAATAATCAAATGCTTCTTGATATGTCATTATTTTACCTCAGTATATTTTTCTAATATATTAATTAATTCAATAACAAAATTAGCAGAATCATTCATTTTTCCTGTAAATTCTACTTTTATTTCATTATCAGCGTAATCAAAATCTGTAATTCTAATTTCTTTAATTGTCATTTTTAATTTTCCTTTCTTATATTATTAATTATATTATATATCGTTTTTAATAATTTTTTATAAAAAATGTACGGTTCAATGTATTTTTTATTTATCATATAATCATCATTATTAATTTTATATATAAATATATACATATATTAACTGTGATGACCAGATATCACCGGATTAATCATAGGTATCATAATATAATTTACAAGAATATCATATATCATCTTTTCATTCACCAAGCTCTTGATTAAAAATCATATATTTATCTTTTTGTAACAGTAATACCTTATTTCCATTTAATACACTTTGTTCTAAAGTATTTACTGTTAAATAATTTAATTCTGCTAAAGTTTTAATATATTTTTTGTCAAATACATTATCTAATCAAAAAGCTAATAATTGAGTATCAGACATTATTCTTGTGTCAAATTCAAAAGCCGGTAATACACCGTTGTGCATTAAATATATTCCATTACTCATTTTCATTGGATGAATTTGTTTTTCACCTTTTCCTCCAGAAGTGCTATATCTAAAATGAACTGCAACATTTCGAATTTGTTTATGATGATGCAATGAATTTAAAGTTTGTCATATTTGATTAAATGGAACATTGCCTTCTCATTTTTTTACTACTGTTTTATTTGTATTTTCATTGTAATAATATAATCCTGTTCCATCGTGATTAAGATTATAAAAATTTTCCATTCTTTGTTTGTTAAATGGTTTGTTAAATCAATTGTGAACAATTACGCACATTGTATTACTCCTTCTAAAAATTTGTTTTTAATAATATTTACAGCGTCTATAATTTTAACCACTGCATAGAAACCTCTAACTTCTACAGTTCCTTTTTCAATTTCATTATCTGAATTAGAATCAATTCATTTAATATTTGTAGTATTAATTAAATTATAACGACTACATCTTAATTTGAAACTTTTTTCTAAATAACCAAGTTGTTTATTATCTTTTGTAAATTGTCCTGGTAATTCTTTTCAGTTTTCTTCATAATAACGAACTGAATCAATGTCTCAACTACAATATGTATTTGCATTTCTTTTAAAGAAAGTGTATAATTCAAAAGCAGGATATGAATAAACTTTATTAATAAATGATTCAATTACTGATTTATTTTTAAATTTATCTGCATCTAAATGAATATGAAGTCCTCAACAAAAGTCATTGCAAGTTCTTTTAAAATGATGTTTTTCTAAAATTTCTTCTACTTTTTTTCAAAATTCTTTACCTTTAGCAATTGAAAATGGTGCAAATACTCATTCTACTCCAGTATCTCTAGGTAATGAACCATCTTCTGTACCCATAATTAAATTTCTTTTGTCTAAGATAAATCCACCTTCAAATGGTGTTTTTGACATTTCTGTACAAGCATTTTGATAATCTGAATTACTCATTACGCCTTCTAATTCTGCTCCATATTTCATAACATTTGAATTTTCTACTAATGGAGTTACTGTTATGCGTCTATGTGAATTATAACCAAATTTTGGTCATTCAGGACTTAATGTATTATTTCATACTCCGTATTCATTTGGTCTATAAAATTTCGGTAATGTTTCAAATTTATTTTTAATTATTGCAATTATTTCATTAAATGATTGTGTAATTGCTGTTTTTACACTATTGCTTAAAACTGATGGATCAAATTGTCCGATTATTGGTTCAAGCAAATCATTTTGAGTACAGTAATTTGAATATTGACGAAATCTTCAGTTAAATTTTCTTAGAATAGTAATAACTACTCTAGGAATTTTTCTATCAGAATAATCATTTAATACATTCAATATTTTTAATCATAGTGATTTTCAAAAATTTTCTGTTAAATAAGATTCAGGACAATTATTATATAAAATTGGTCAAAATCAGTTTGTTTCATCATTATTTGTAGAAGAATAATCTTCTAAAACGTCGTTTAACATTTTGATTTTGTCAACTTTTAATTTAGTAGCTTGTAAATCATTATCAAGTCTACTTCCTGCTCTATATCTAAGATAATTTTGTTCATATCAGTCGTTAGATACATAACCTTCAATTTTTTGAATGGCGAATTTTTGTTTTGTCATTTATGGTTTCCTTTCTTTATATATATTTATTATATAAACAGTATTCATTTTTTATAAAATTAATTTGCCGAATTGTTAAAAAAGCTATTTACAAAATCTATTGATGCGTTTGCATTATTTCCCGTTTGTGTATTTTTTAATACAACTGGCATTCTTCTCTTTTTATAATCTACGGATACAATTTCAAATTCCGCGTTTTTGTAAACGAACTTGTCGCCAAGTTTAAACTTTGCTCCATCTGCTTTTAGCATATTATTTACTGTATTTTTGGCGTTTTCATCATTAGAATAGCAGTTGATTTTTCCACTAAATTCTCTATTAGTATATGAAATATTGCCTAAATTCACGGTAATATTATATTTTGTCTCTAATTCCTTCATTGCTTCCTTGAAATCTATTCTGAAAGCTTGAAGTGTTTGTTTATCAATTGTCACGGTAGTGCGATTTCCTTTCTTCTTTCATTTTATCTATTTATATTATATACTCAGTGATGATGCTGTGAGCAATCGTTATGTTGTACAATGAAACATTTTAGACGCTGTCGGAGACGATCAAAGAGAGCTAATAGCCCAGGGAAAATGAACTATAGTAGAAATCTTCTATAAGTCATCCATAAGTAAGTTTTTTTTCGTTAGGTCATTTTCCCAAAAAGTTGTGAACGGGACATCGTCCCAATGACATATTTGATAAAAACAGCCAATTTTGATCGTTACAGTGTCCTTTTTCGTCATAGATACAACGGGCGCAGCGGCGTAAGTACGTTTCCGATGAAATTTCTTCCCAAAACCCAACACGGTGTCCCCACGTCTTGCCTAAAAAATAGTACATTTTCCCAAACGTTAGCACCCGCCCCTGCCCGGAAATGCTCTGCTGCCGTGTCCCGACGACTTTCTGGTAATATCTGGAAAATCACCCCTCCTCAGCAGCAGTTCTCTAAGAAAATTATTATAGACCACGTACCGTAAGCAGCCGCTGTACCTACCCGCTTGCCTGCACCCGCCTACTTTATTGATAATCGACGCGCACCCGGCCCCTACAGGACTGTAATTTTTATAAAAATAAATGCGCTTTTTTATAAATAATATGGTATAATAGATATATATAATTAAAGTAGCACATAAGCATAATAAAATATAAAAACGGCAAACAAAAATTTTTATAAAAAAATGCTCAAAATTAAAAACAATGTGGTATAATAGTTATATATAAAAGTCATAAAAGAAAGGATATTAAAGTATTATGGCAAAAATCACAAAAAGCCAAAAAATGGCAAAATATGCAAAACTAAACACAATCATCGATCGTAGTAAGAAACACTGCGTATGAGAATCTAAGGTGCTAGACCAATGATTCGCTGGCATCAAAGAAAAAGCTGAAGCGCTAGAACTTGACAGCAAACTTATCACTGAATGCAGTGAACTTCAAAATCAAATCCACGCTAAGTTAGAAGCAATGATCGCAGCGTATGAAAAAATAGCTGAAGAGTGAGACGCTAAGATCGACGAAGAAGATGAACCAGTAGACGACCAAGAATAAGGCCGTCGCCTTCATCACCCAAAGTAGGAGCCCACACGACTCCTTTTTGGTGGGGAAAAATAGCCCCTCCCCCCATCTTTATCATTTTTTTCCTCTCCTCTCGGTCGGTCCCCTCCCGGCCCTTATTGGGGTATAGGATGCAAATGTAAGTTTAAGGCTCCGCGTCCTTTTAGTTTTTTTGACTAGCTAATAGGGTCCTGGCGGCGGTGTTTCTTGAACGCCCGTTGCCTTCCACACAGGGTGATATAAAATGTATAATACTATATATCTCCGCGCCTATCAAAGATGTTAAGTAAAAGAAAAAAACTACGTCCTGGCCTACGCTCGGGTCTACGCATGCGCGTATCAATATATTGATAGCTTAAAAAAAATCATCATTGAGTCGGATCGGCGTAATATTCTTGGGAAAATGTACTAAAAAGTGTGCATGGACAAGATCAAAAATTTTAAATAATTGTGCCAATTAGACTGGCCCGTAAATTTGGGCATCAAAAATATATAATACCAAGGGAGATTTAACATCACGCCATCAATTTGTTAGGCTTCATATCAATTTTATGAAGAATTTGGGAAAATGAACTATACATTTTAAAAAGTTACTTATGGAAATTCTTAGATGGTTCGAAAAAGTTATATCCAATTTTCCCAAGATCTACCAACCCGCTTCGCGTTATAATTGATACATTTCAACGACCGTTAACTAACTATTATTTTATGATAAATTTGTGTTATAATAATATAGTATGAAACAAATAAAAAATAAATATGTAGGATTTACTACTAAATTTGAAAATACTTTTGATGCAACAAAACAACAAGTTTGTAATGACTGCACCGTTAAAGCTTTAAGTAGATTATTTCCAGAAAAAAAATTAACAACATCAAATACGCCAAATTTTAAACCTGGAATTGGAATGACAGAACAAGGTTATTTTGATACTGTTAAAAAACTTGGAGGAACAATTGAACAAGTTCGTAAAACAATGTCAGAAAAAGAAATTTCAGAAATGGCTGCACAACATAAATCTGGAATAATAGTAGCTTTTAAAAAGTCAAATCTTAATAAAGAAGGTCATACCGTCTTTGTCAAAGATAATACAGTTTTTGATGAACATTCACATCCATTTGGAAAATTTGCTGGAGTTGTCAAAGATAAAAAAGGAAATTTTCAAGGTATGAAATATACACCTAAAAAAGTAGTAGTAGGTTATATAGCTTATAAAGATAAATAATATGAGTAAAACATATAAAGATAATACAAAATGAAGAAAAGAAAGACCTAATGAACATAAACGTTATGGTGAAAAAAGAAATAGAGATCTTAAAAAATTAATTACTGAAATATAAACTTCACATTTAAAAAATTAATATTTGTGATATAATATAATTGTTGAAAAAAATAGAAGGTGTCAGGCGTAACTTAATAGATCTTGTGGGTTCGACTCCCCTGCCTTCAATATTCTTAACGGGCGAAAATCCCGTGAAATAAATCATGCTAAGGATAAATGGTTTATGGTTATCCACCAATGCACAAAGAAAAAGTGGTACTTACCGCTCTCTATTGGTTAGTGCTAAAAACCTGTCGTGGACCTTCGGGCCCCTTCCTAGTCCGTAATGACTTTAAACTATAAATATAAGTATGGTTCGATTCCATATGTTGCCGATCAGCAATACCAACTGGTGATGGTTATATATAGACGCTAATCCGTAAGGTCTATAAACATGAACGGCACATTTAACAGGACTCTCTAGAAGTTCTGTTTTTTGTTTTTCTGTTTAAAATTTAATATAATATAGTATAATAATAATATGATTAGATTAGAGTTTAAAAATACAAAAGGACAGACAGTCATTTGTTTTATGGATGAAAATACCCATGAAGTTTATAGTGCTAAACATAAACTTTTAAAAGGTCTTAAACATGCTAGAACACCCGTGCCGTACTTTATCATTCAATATAATGGTAATAAATGTACAAAGTCTTTGAATCAATTAGTGGAGATACTTAACGATGAAATACTTCGACGAAGTAATAGAAGGATATCTTAAATGAAATCAACAAGGAGAGGATGGAGACATTAGATTCTCTCTTCCTTCTAGAGATGGATATGAGTTATATAGACTTGAAAATCCAGAAGTTCCAGAATTAACTGAAGCTAGAGGAAAATATTTAGATATTTTATATAAAGTAACATTGTTAAATCAAGCAGCAAATGGTTTAATAAAAGCAGATGTTGCAAAATTAATATTAGGAAACGACTACGGTTATATAGATCATCCAAAACAAAAAGACAATGACCTTCCAGACTATGTAATATTTGATAATTCAAACTTACTCAAAGAATGTACAACTAATCATGAAAATGAAAGTCTTGAAAATGATGCTATAAAGGAGATTCAAAATGGCGAGCGATAAAAAAAATAAAGCAAATAATACATCAACTCCAAAACGAGAATCAATTGCTAGACAAGATGAAAGTGCTTTATCTATTGGTGAAGCAATGAAAAACTGAAGAGAAGAGAATGAATATCAAACTTTTATGAGTGATTATTCTTCAAAAGCAATGGTTGATAGTGGTTTATTAGATGCTAAAAAGAAATATAATAGAATAAATAGTGAAGATTATGGTTATAATGATAATCAATATGATGCAGACATGTTTGATGCTATAAATGAATTAAATAATGCACAATCAAATTATGATGCAATAATGAAAAAAAGTCGCAAAGCTTTCATTGATTTGAAAAGAGGAAAAAATAATGAGAAGTAAATATAATAAAACACAAAAACAAACTTTTGGTAAAAGACAATATCATAAATCAAGAACAAAACAAAAACAAGAAAATAAAAAAGGTAAAAAATAATGAACGATAATTTTTTTAAAATATTTTCACAACAACTTAAAAAAGAACAAAAAATAAAAGTAGATTTAGATAATTATCATAAAGTAATTAAAAAACGTGAAAATCCAAATTTAGATTGAGAAAATGAAACTTATTTTAATACATTAGGATATATTGAACCAAAAGAAAAAATAAAAGCTAGACTTCAAAGAAAAAAAGAAGAAAAAAATAAAAAAGGAGGAAAAAAATAATGTCACATTCAAGTTGAAATCCAAAGAAAATAATGATGAGTCTTTCTCGAGATGACTTCAAACAATGATGTATTGATAACAGAGAAAATCTAAGACAATATATTGAATCACTAACAGAAGAAGGTTATCATACTTTTGAAAGTTGATGATTAACACAATGAGATATGGTAAGTTGAAATGCACTAATTAATGGATTAGGTGAACCTAATTGTAAAAGACCTACTTCATTTAATTACGATGTTTTTATACATAGACCATGATTAAATGGTGTAGTAATAAGAGGAGGAGAATATCACTTCGATGAAGATGGTAATAAAATTTATCATGATTCAGCTTATTACAACATTACACCAGAATATCCTGATCCAACAATAATGACATCTGGATATTTAAAATGTGAATGAAATGAAGAGGATGAAAAATGAGAATTATCTTGAAAAGATATTTCAGGTTTAACAGACGCTGTTACATATGAAGACGGAAAACTTTATTATGATTTTGAACACGAGATTTTAACATTAGTAAGATTTTATAATAAATCACAAACAGATGCTAAAATTGAAGAATATTTATTAAATTATTACACAAAAGAAATCATCGACCAAAAATTAGCTAAAAAAGTAGATAAAGAAATAATTGATGCTGGAAATAAAGCACTTATCTTTAACGAAGCTGATGGTGGTGGTGCCAAATTTGAACACAATGATGGAACATGAAGTTATGTTGGAGTTAATGATGGCGGTTCAACTGGAATTGCTGGACAATTATATGTTGTTGATGGAACTACAAAAAACGGTACTAGATTAAACTTAACAAAGAACGGTTTCTTTTATACAAAAGGAACAGTAATATCAACAAATCCAGATTATGAAATAGCAACAATTGGAGAACTTGCTCAAAAGCAAGATAAATTACCAAACTATGTTGAAAATAAATATTTGAAAGTAATTGATTTAGACGGTACATTAGTTTTAACTTGAGCAGACGCTGGTGGTTCGTTTGATCCGACACAATATTACACAAAATTAGAAATAAATGATTTATTAAATGAAAAATTAGATATCGTTGATATTATAAATGATTTAACTCATACTGATACTAATAAACCTTTATCAGCAAATATGGGTAAAGAATTAAATGATAGAATTACAAATCTTGAATCAATGGGTAAATTCTTATCTACTTGAGATTGTTCAACAGGTTTACCAGAAACTAATCCACCAACTTTACCATATGAATATAAAACAGGTGATTATTTTGTAATTAGTAATGTTGGTACTGGTACTAAATATAAACCAAATGGTGATGAATATGATGGAAATGCAAGTACAACAGTAGAAACAGAAACTGTTAATATTGGTGATTTCTATATTTATGATGGTACAAATTGAGGATTATTATCAACAAGTGAAGCTGAAGTTACTTGACCTAGAATTGTTGGTAATCCAATGACTAATGCAAATCTTGCTGCATTATTTAATGCAAAAGCAAGTCAAAGTGATTTAGATGATTTAGAATTAACAGTAACTAATCATGAAACAAAAATAACAACAGTTGAAGGACAAATTGTAAATATAAATGAAAGTATTAGTGATTTAGGCGATGATAAAGAAGACAAGTCAAATAAAACTACAACTTTAAGTTCCGCAAGTACAAATACACAATATCCTGGAGCTAAAGCAGTTTATGATGCATTAACAGATAAAGAAAATTTGACAAACAAAGTTACTGAACTAACTGCAAGTTCAACAGATGAGCAATATCCAAGTGCTAAATGTGTATATGATTTAGTTGGTGATATTGAATCATTGCTTGAAGAATTAACAACTGGAGGAGGAGCTCATTAATATGGCTATTTCAGATAAAATTACACAATTAAATAATGATTTATTAGCAGCTTATGATAAAATAGATGAAAAAGGTGGAACTGTTCCAGCTGATAAAAACTCTAATAATTTAGCTGCTGCAATAGCTACTATTGAAGGTGGAGGTGGTGAAATTATTTGACCAGAACCTATTGAAAATGCACCACTTAATATTTCATTTATGAGTGTTCCGTATTTAAAAAGAAAAACAACTATAAAATGAAAAATTTTTGGATATGGTGCTTCATCCCCACAATTACAATATTCTTTTGATAATATAACTTGACATGAATGAGAATATGCTTCAGCCTTAGAAACAGAAGGAAAAGAAATAGAAGTTCCTGCTGGATCATTGTTATATATAAAAGGAAATGAGAGTGCAACTTATTTTACTTCATCTCAATTTCAATTTAATAGCACAGTGCAAGATTATGTAAAAATAGGTGGAGATATAACTTCATTAACAAATTATAAAACTGCAAGTTCATTTTCTTACTCAAATAGTATTTTTAAAAATTTAAATGTAGTGTCTGCTGAAAACTTAGTAATTCCAGATGGAACTATTTGTTCTAATTTATTTAGTGATCAAACAAATTTAATTATTCCACCAAAAAATATTCCAGCGATAAATATAACAAATTCAATGTTCACATCTATGTTTAAGGGTTGTACAAAATTAGAAAAACCTTCTATTATAGGCAATAATGAACCATTAATAATAACATCTCCTTCATCACTAGAATATCCAATGTCAAACATGTTTAATAATACTAATATTAAAGTATATGAGGATGATCCAACTGGAACTTTATTTATGAACCTAATTGGAGGAAGTATATCTGAAAGTGGCGATGTTTCAGGTATGTTTTCTGGAACAAAAGGTGATTTCACTGGCAATCCAACAGTAGGACACAAATATTATTATAAAACAGATGAACCAGAACCATCTGAAGATTGGTGAGATCATACTGACGAATTAACAGAAGACGACATTGGAACAACAAGAGAAGTTGAAGTTAATGGTGTTACTCATACTATTAGATTAATTGGTATAGATCACGACGATTTAGCAGACGGAAGTGGAAAAGCTCATACTACCTGGGAATTTGTTAATTTATTAAGTGATAACACAGGACACTCTATTGCGACAGTTTGGGACTGACAAAATGGTAGTAGTTCAACAAACTATGATTTTATAAACTCAAATATACAAAAAGCACTTAACGGAACTGGAACCGCTCCATTTGCTGGTTGATACCAAAAAGGTTCAACAACAAAATCTACAACTTATACAAGTTCAGTATTAGAAATGTTGCCTATTGGACTACAAAATGTTATTAAACAAGTTAATAAAGTTGTTGCAACTACAAACTCTTACACTAACACAACTTATGCTACAAAAATATTTATTCCAAGTTATAGAGAAATGACTGTTGCTGGAACAAGTATATATCAAACAAATGAAGGAACAACATATGAATATTATGTAGCACATGACGACAATACTTCAAGACAAAAAGCACAAATTAATAATGGTGATTATTATACTGAAGCACCTATTATTAGTGATGATTACGATGCTCGCAACTATGCAGGTTTTTGCTATGATTATGATGCTGGTAATGGCCGATATCGACTTCGTTCACCAGAAACTTCAGCCTTTGTCAACTCTTCTTGATGTGTGGAAGCTAATGGTGTTTTAGTTGCTTACAATGAGTACAATCTTGTCTTTCCTATTGCTCCGTGCTTCTGTATTTAATTATGTGTAGAATCTTATATATTATTTGAAAATTCTTAACCTTAGAGGAATAAAGATGACACCGACATTATGAGTAATATTTGGATTATTTATAATTGTTATTATTTTAATAATACTTTTATGTATTACAAAGGAGAATTAAATGCCATTTACTAATGATTATATAGAAGGAAATAGAGTAATCTTAAGTGAAGAAATAGCTTCTTATTATCAACATTTATTTACATATATTCCAAAAGCTAGACATTTAATTTTACACAGTGGACGTGGAACTACAAAATCCACGTTCTTTTCAATGTATGATTTATGAAGATTACTTCAAACACCTCATGCAGATGGATTTGTAATTGCTTATGAATATCAATCAATATTAGATAAAGTATTTCAAGACTATGTTTTTGCTGCATTTTTATTAAAAATACCAAGACAACATATAGAATTTCATGCAACTAAGAATGGTGAAGCATGAATAAAAATTCGTAATAAATGAGGCGTTAATAAAATTTGATTTGAACATGGTAAAATGGGTAGTGAATCTTTTAAAGGACGCCGTCCAACAGAACACAATAAGTGATTATTTGTTAGATTTTACGAATTAACTAACTTTATTGGTTGAAATCCTAGAGAATTAGAAAATACTATCGCCACGTTCATCCGGGCATCATATTCTAGAACCCTTTGAGATAAGATAGAATTATATTGCAATTCTCATGGTTATGCTTTCGTGAAGAATGAGAAGTGATTATTAGATCAACCGTGATTTTATCAAGATAATAATTGAGACAATTTTAAATCTCATGAATTTTGCGTAGAATATGAATTTAACACTCCAGCAGGTACAGAATCAAGTGGTGGTTGAGTATTAGATTGATTAGATGTTAAACGAAAACAATCAAATGTTTGATATCAATTTAATAATTATCTTGATATGAGCACTAAAGAAAAATATAAATTTCTTGGTCAAGATGCTTTAGATGAAATTGAAGGTTTAAAATTATCAGATCCAATAACATATAATCACGTTTATTTAGGTAAGATGCCTTGAGATGGAGATATATGTTATCCTAATCTTAATTATAATATTCACTTTGGTGAACATGAAAACTTTAATCCTGATACACTAGTTATTGGTGTTGACGTTGGTCGTTCAGATGCAACGGTTATTACTTTATCAGGATTTGAATGAAAAGGTAAAGATCTTAGAATACAACAAGGAATTCATTGTTGAAGTCATTGTAATAGAAGATCTGAATATATTAAAGACGGTGTTAAATTACCGTATAGATCATTTGATATTAATGATTATGCAACAATGATATTACAATTTTGTGATATGGTTCATGAAGAATATCCTTCTTATAGAATATATTTTCAAATGGACCGTAAAACATCAGGTGGAAAAGACTTTTATGATGCATGTTTTAGATATAAAGATCCAGATTATTTAATTATAAATCGTTTATGAAAAACTCCAGATGTACCAAAAAGAATTGATGGTATTTGAACTGCGTTAACCATACCTGGAATATTAAAAATAAAAGACCCTCTAATCTATCAAGCTTATAAAAATCAGGTATGGGATAAAAAGAGATCTAAAGAAACTGGAGAACGTATTAGATTAGATGATCCTTCTAAACTTTCAATGAGAATGGACCATATCGATGCCAACGAATATAGTTGATTACCAGAATTTTGAGATATGTTTACAAACAGAATTAGAAAAAGTAAAGGTAAATATTCTTCTAAAATCCGTCCGATAAGTGTTCATAATTGGAATTAATATAGTATAATATATAATATAGGAGTAATTATGGAAAAGAAAAAAGAAAGAACAGCCACTGTATTTGTAGGTGGTAAGTCTAGAACAAAATCAACAAGTAATCCAGACTTAAATCAATTGATTCAAACAGGTCCAGATGAATTAACCGTTCAATTTGGAGAAGGTAAAAACTCTACTTTTTGAAAATATCAAGGTAAAGAAGTTAAAAGAGGAATGCCTTATTTAATGACAGGTTCTGTTGGTCATGAATTTTTTAATATTAGAACAAGACCAGGAGTAACCGCAAAAAAAGTAAAAGATAAAAAAGAACATAAAGATCTTTTAAAAAGATTTGGATAAGGAGGTAACATATGCCATCAGGAAGTGGAACAAATCCAGTTGATAAAAAGAAAAAAACAGAAGCGGATAAACCAGAAGAACAAAGAGATTCTGAAAAGAAAAAGAGGAATAATCCTAAATCTGAAACTGATAAAGATGAAAAAGATAGAAATCCTCATGATCCAGATGTTAAAAAATTAAAAGTAACAGGTTATTCTGTATTTAATAAAGATGAAAATAAAGTAAGTACTATTGGATTAAATGATCCAAGATTTGCAGAAATTTCAAAAATAATTAATCCTCAAAAAGAATCTTCAGAATTAAGTTTTGGACAAATAAGTAAAGAAGTAGATAAAAAATTAGTCAAAAAGTTCAAACAAATAGAAGCTCAAAGAAAAAACGAAAAAGAAAAAGAAAAAACAGAAGAACTTAGAGAAAAGGAAAAATCATCAGCTTTAAAACTTGCAGGTGGTCTTCTTCAAAATGTAGGTGAAGGAATTGCTAAAGGTTTTAATATAGGACAAAGCATGATAAGGAGTAGATAATTATGCCAGAATTAGATATGAATGCACAACCAGATAATGATGAAATGTTAATTAAAGCTCTTTGTAAAGAGTTGCATTTAAGTTATACACAATTTCCAATTATTTGAGCAGAAAAATTTCAGTGACAAAGAAGACTTTGAAATAATGTTGATGTTTTAGGTTTTGCTCAAAGATTATGTAAAGACGTATCAAATTTAATATTGTCTGATCGTCCAGTAATTAGAACAAATTCAGAATATCTTAACTATATTATTGATCGTGAAATCAAACAAAGACTTAATTTTGATGCTGTGTTAGCTAAGAATTTACAACACATGGCTGGAATAGGAGATATGGTAATGGCAACATATACTGATCCTATTGATGGTCGTCCTGCTATTAATTATATTCCTGGCAATAATGTTATTCCTATAAGTTATAATAATCATGATGTTAGTGAATTATGTTGATTTCAAAAAAGTAAAGTTCAAAATAAAATTTATGTTACTTGTGTAATAGAATCATTACAAGGAAGAAAAACACTTTTATATCAATATGATGCTGGTGTTTTAAGAATGATTAATTTTGGCCAACCTATTTGATTTAGAATATTAGGAAATGTACAGCCAGAAGTTTTATATCACGACGATGAAAATAAATTACCAATTAAAAGATTTGCATGAATTTCAACAGGATTAAATTGTCCAAGATGAATTGATACTCCTTTTCATAATTCAATGATTTCTAAGACTATTTATTTAGATGCTCTTAAAAAAGATTGAGATAGATTAGATGATGAAATGGAATTATCAGGTAAAGCAGTATTTGTTAATCCAGAAATGATAAGAAAAACAGTTACTGCTACTGATGAAAATGGTATGCCAATTGAAATGAAAAAGGCAAACATTAGATCTGGTTTATTTCAAGCTGTTGATATTGCAGATGATAAAGTAACTGAATGAGTACCAGCTGTTAGAATTGCAGAATTTACTCAAAAAATTCAATTTGACTTACAAATGTTAACTGAAACTGCAGGTCTTGGTCCAGATTTTTATAAGTTAGATTATCCTAAAATAGAAATGACTGCTACACAAAGTTTATTAAGTCATAAAGAAGCTTATAATACAATTAATGCTATTAAAGCTAATCTTGAAACAGCAATTAGAACTATAGTATTTGCTTTATTAATGGATTTTTATAGAGAAGGATTAATTCCTGATGAAGAAATTAAAATATTATCTGATCCATCTATGATTGAAGTAGATTTTGATGATAGTGTATTTGTTAATAAAGATGCAAGAACTGATCTTGGAATTAGGTTAATGAACTCTTCTAACACAATTCCAGGAATGAGAAACATAGACCAAAAAACACTTTTGGTTGATTATTGTGGTTACTCAAAACAAAGAGCGGATTACATTATCCAAAAATGTACAGAAGAGTTTGAAAAGGCTACATTACTTACCGCATATTTAGCCGCAAATCAATTAAAATAAAACTGCGCATAAGTGCATTAATTGCGGTATAATAATATTATAACATGGCCGATCATGTAAACTCGGGAATATTCGTGCTTATACGATAAAAATAAGGAGAAAATATGAAAGATACTGAATTAAAAAAGATCATTGAAAACAAAGACTTAACAAAGCCAGAAGACTTTAATGCAGTCTTAGCAGCTATTAATAAAAACGAAGATGCTTTAGATATTAAAAAAACTAATGCTTTCAATGAAAAATATACAACTCTAGAAAATGCTAAGAATCAAGAAATTCAAAGCTTAAAAAATAGAGCTTATGTATATAAAAACATTAACAATAAAATGGATGACGAATCTATGAATGAGTTCATGGCTATGATTGACTATAAAATGTCTGGTGATGCCAAACTAAAATTTGAGGATGCAGCTTCTTCATTATATAAGAAGTGAGGTCCTAAAGAATCAACTCCTCAAGAAGCAGTTCCTGCTAAAAAGGAAGAAGTGGTTGAAATGCCTAAACAAGCTAAAAAGCCTGTTGAAAAAGTTGAAGAGGAAGAAGTTGAATCTAAAGTTAATTATGGTGTAAGAGCTCAATCAAATGCTTCTTTAGATGTGGATTATTCAGACAGATCTGACGCTGCACAATTAGCTCGTTATAACAAATTTATTGGTAAAAAATAGATTAATAAATATTATAATATAAGGAGACAAATTAATGGCTATTGATATTAATTTACAAAAATGATACCAACAACCAACATCAACTAGTGGTTATCAACAACCGCACAAATTTGGTTTTGAAGTACTAACTACTTTAATGCCTCAAGTTGTTATTGGTCAACCAGGTACATGAAGAATTATAGAAACTGACACGCCTACTTACGCATTCCCAAGAGGTAAACGTAATGACGCTTCAACAATTAAAAGAAATGTAAAATTAGGAACACCTCTTTCATTTGACTACACTAGTGGTGAATATGAAACTGTTAAAATTACACACCAATTAGCAATTGCTCAAGTTTTCCAAAACTTCGAAATTATGTCTACAGGAACTGATTATGTTGGTTTCCGTATGGCAGAAGCTATTGCAGAAATGGCTCGTGAATACGAAAGAATCGCAATTGATGACTTAGTAACGAGAGGTACTCCAGGTACAGTTAAACGTAAATCTGATGCTAAAACAGCAGATGTATTTGCTACAATCAACGAAGCTGTAACTCAAATGAACTTAAATGGTTCTGAAGAAGGAAACATTGTTATTTACATGACTCCTGAACTATGACAAAAACTATATACAGACGGTTTAATCATGGCTAATGGTGTTGGTAATATTCCAGCTACTGATATTAGACAAGGATTTGCAGGTTATATTTTAGGATACCCTATCTTAAAAGCTCCTCGTCTATCTAGTAAATGACATACTTTCGCAGCAGGTCATGAAGCTAATATGATTTTAGTTGACAGATCTCAAGTTATTATGTTAAGATATCTGGTTGAACCTGTTGTTATGAAGAGAGCACCATCTGATTATCCAGCAGACTGTACTTTCTTAACTTGTTTGGAATATGTAGAACACTATTTAGTTAACTCTAACGGTGTTTACTACTTAAACGTAGTAGATCTTCCTTAATCTTAGGAGGTAACTTATGATTTTTGATACATTAGATACTTTCTATGCATACGCTACTTCAGGAACTTATGGTTCTTACGTAGAACTTACAGATGACTTAGTTGCAATTAATATTGTTAACGGTCAAATTCCAGTTAGACCTCTACAAGGTGCTACAGGAAATTTCTGTAATGATTCTGTTCAAAGAATTGAAATGGTTTTTGAAAAAGAAGATTTTGATGA
The DNA here is from genome assembly GCA_024409165.1 of archaeon. Taxonomy (GTDB): domain Archaea; phylum Methanobacteriota; class Methanobacteria; order Methanobacteriales; family Methanobacteriaceae; genus Methanobrevibacter. Next base: position 14,937 of record JAKSUE010000001.1, on the reverse strand, counting down.
TCTTAGTGGTATAGTTGTTGGAGATACTATCAAAGTAAAATTGGATAACGGTGCTATCGTTTGTGAACAATTCTTTGATATTTCAGCAATTACATTTACTAAATTCAATGGATCTACTGAACATGCAATGATTTCATTGACACCAAAATTAGGCGGTACTGTGGCTTTGAGTTTACATGAAACTCCAGCTCCATAATAGTGCTGTAATTCATAATTAGAATATAGGCGGCCATAAAAAGCTGTCTATATTTTTATTTTTTGTGATATAATATATAAATAATATATATAATAGGAGGTTTTGACTAATGATAATTCAAAACGCAAAAATTTATGTTTACGATGAATCTGACTGAGTAGAAGTAACACATCTTAAATCATGTGATATTTCTTTTGCAGTTGGACCAAGTAGACCAAGAGTTTATCAAGACGGTTTCTATACAAAGAAAATGATTGATGAATTCGAAATTCAATTTGAAAAAGGTTATAACACTTTATTAGATAGTGCTAAACTTAATGATCAAATAAAAGTTAGATATGACGACGGTGCTACAAAATATACAGTAACTGCAGTAGTATCAACAAAAGAAACAAGTAAAAATAAACCAACATATATTGTATTAAGTCCTTTAATGGATGAAGCAATTGAATATGATTCTCATGGAGGATCAGGTGGTACAGATGATTATAATGATTTAACAAATAAACCAAAAATTAATGATGTAACTTTATCAGGAAATAAATCATTGTCTGATTTAGGTATCGCAGCTGAAGATGACATTATTGATGATTATGAAGATTTAGATAACATTCCATCTATTAATGGTGTTGATTTAAAAGGAAATAAAACACAATCTGATTTAAAACTTGATACATTACCATCAGGAAATAGTCTTCCTAGTGGAGAATACAATGGTCAAATTTTTGTTTTACTTCAAGATTCTGGTGATACTGAAAAAGGTATTTATAGATATAATTTAAATTTATGACAAAAAATTGCTAATGTAGGTTCTGGATCAGGTGGAGAAATTACTCCAGAAGATCTAGCGGACTTACTTGAAGGTAGTGATGAAGTATCTGTTGACTTAAATGAAACAAATGATAAAGTACAAATTTCTTTACATGCTAAAGAAGTAGTTATTAGTGCTCCATCTACTGCAACAAGTGGTACAATTACAGAAGAACAATTAGCTGCATTAAAAGAAAGTACATTATCTTATATTCTATTTGATAATGAAAAATATTACTTAAATGATGATGGACATGTAACTGGAAGTCTTGGTTATAGTCACGTAGGTGTTGAATCTGGTGCATTTATGATTAAGAATATTACTATTACAGAAAGTACATTATCTTGAGTATTAACTGTAAAAACAGATTCTGCAAGTGATCCAATATTTGTATTAAATGGTAGTGTAGAATATAGTGATCCATTTATTGAAAAAGAAATTACATTTACAGGAGATAATCCATATTCCGATATTGAAGATTTCTTTGATGAAAAAGGAAGATTACCAAATGTTATAGCTAATATTCAATTGACGTTTGGCGGAGTTGCAGTTGCAAATTATTCTATACTTTTACCAAACATGACAGATGTTAGAGGAGAAGGCGGAGGTTTTAATTTTAACGGTTCTTCTACGTCAATTAATGAAGAAGATATACAAGCAACTGATATTAGTGTTCGTATTACTTCAAGTGGTGTAAGTGGAACTATGGGTTTATCAGACATTGGAGGATCAGAACCAACAGAATCTATAAAAATTGTATCTGAATATCCAGCAACTGGTGAAGAAGGCAAATTATATATTAAGAAAGCACCTGTTAAAGCATCTGCAGAATTAATAGATAGAGGAGAAGTAGGAACTACTAGATATTATAAAATAGTAGATTCATATAGAGGAGCTCCGGTAAACTATTCATATGATTTAGATAGCGCTATGCACATAGTTTCAGTACCTGCAGCAGGAATTGAAATCAAGATTCCTTTCGGTGTAATGAACCCTTGATATTTTGGAGTTTCAAGTTTGCATGACTTTATGTATCAAGTTGAAACAGAAGCAGAAGCAACTTTATATTGTGTAGAAGATGGTGAAGATCCATTAGGACAAAATATTTTATTACCTATTGGAGTAACATTGGATGAAGTTGCTGATTATTCTTATATGAAAGTTGAAGATTCAGAATCAGCAAACATTACTTTTGATACAACTGAAAATAGAGTAATACTAAATAATAGAGATAATTATAATTTCAATACAGCAGAACCATATCACAATTTTATAGATTGATGTACGGCAAATCGTATTGTTGAAGCAGATGATGAAGAAGATGCCAACTTTATTATTTATACTAAAAAAGTACACTCTCCAGAAGAATATGAATGAATGCCTGGTTCTTTGATTGTAAGAGATGATAAAGGAGTTACATATTTAGAACAAGCAATTTATAGCAATGGTCAATATCATAAGTTTAATGTTAGACCAGATGATCAATTAAATGGTACATCTAAAGCTCCAGTTCAAAATAAAGTATTATCAGAAGCAATCAATAGAATTGCAAAAATACAACTATCAAGTGATATGAGTCAAGAAATAAAAGGAAGAAAAGTTCCTGTCTTTGACAAAACAGCAGTAATTGATTGATGTCAAGAAATTTTAAATTACAAAACAGTTTCATTAGTTTATATAGAAAGAGACGATGTAACAGGAATTGAAACTTTACACAAATATCCTTCTTTACAAGCAAAAGTAGTAAAAGAAACACCTGAAATTTGAACACTAATAGTTGATATGGGCGAATTTTATGCTACATATACAGCATCAGAAGATACTGATTTAGTGGTAGATGTTATTGAAAAATGTCCAGTTCCTGAAATTCCAGCAGACAAATCTAAAGTATATCATTTAGTATGAGCTAACAACGAATATGTTTGAGGTTCTCATGATCCAAGTATAGATTATGATGGTCTTATTTTTACTTCTAAAGAAAACGGTTCACAACTTTGATTCTACTCATATGGTGACGTAGATGATTCTGGAATTCAATATTCTTATGATGGAACTGTTTGAAAAACTTTAGAGGCAGATCAAAAAATAACATTATTAAATGGTCAAAAAGTTTGTATAAGAAATACAAATGATACATTGAATACTTCTGATTCTGATTATATTACTTTCCGTTCATCTGGTAAACTTGAAATTTCTGGAAATATAATGAGTATGCTTAATTACAAAACACTTTATGAGGAGCCTGTATTAAACGATTATTGCTTTTATAAATTATTCGGAAGTTGTGAAGCATTGACAATTGCAAAAGAATTAGAATTGCCTGCTAAAAAATTAAAACCTTATTGTTACTGAGGAATGTTCGAAAGATGTCCATTATTGACTAGAGCACCAATTGTAAATCCAGATACATTTGCAGCACACTCTTGTGAACGTATGTTCTATAATTGTGCAGAACTTTCAACAGAGGAAGAATTAGATCACCCTTGATATAAAAAATTCTTATATGCAAAAAATAAAGATCTTAGTCCAACAGATTGTTTAAAAGATGCGTTTGCCGGAACACGAAAAGGTGGTGCCGTACCTGATACTCCAACTAATGAATTTAACTGATGTAGTTATATATACGAGTAAGGATAATAGATAATTTATGAGCCAAGAAGTTATCATTGCTATAATTAGCTCAGTAGTTGCTCCTATTGTAACTGCTTTAATCGCTTGGATTGGACATTTAATTAAACAAAATAAAAAACTAAAAAAGAGAAATAAAGCTCAAGCTGAGTTATTAAATTATGGTGCTGGATGAGCAGACACCGTACTTGATGAAAAAGTTAAAATGAGACCTGATCTTAAAAAAACAGGTGAAAGATTTAGTAAAAAATATCACAAATTAGACATTGTTAAAGATGTTAAGGAGGAAGAATAATATGAATTTATTATTAAAAATATTAAGCGCTTTAATGAAATGAGCTGCTAAAAAACCAAAAGTTCAAGAAAAATTAGATTTAAATAAAAATGATAAATGTGATTTAATTGAATGAGCAGAATGAATTGATAATTGTTTAGAAGAAAAAGAAGGTGAATAATTAATGGCTAATGTTATTACGTATCAAGAATATTGTTTAGCATTAAATAAGCCTTGAACTTCAGAGACTGTAGAACCTCAATGGTTTAGACGTACACAACGTCAAGCTATGAAATTGATTTTAAAGTGCGTTCCACAAAGTCATTTAGTTCCTACATCTCATTTTCAATTAAGCTACCTTAAACCGCGTTTCTTACCTGACGTAATAGAAGCAATTGCTGAACAAATTAGATTTATTCATGATAATGATATTACTTGAGATAATGGTTGATTAAATACCGATACGAGTTTCGGTGTCGGTCAATATACTCAAGGTCCAATGAATAAGTTCAACATAGAAAGAACATTTAGAGCTCTATGTCCAGCTGCCTACGACATCTTTGATTCACTTGGATGATTATATGCAAGTTTAACAGATAAACTTAAACTATGAGATTACTACATCCCTGGATTTAAAAGGGAGTGACGTAGAGCAATGCATGAAGATTTAGATGAAGGAGAATAATAATGCCTAGACAAAAACCAATGGATAGAAGAATACTTACTCACACTGTTGAGTGATGCCCTAAAAAGTTATTGTTAGACAAACCAGTTTATCATACACTTGACAAGGTAAGACTGTCCGTGGGTTTTGTTTTCTTTCCAACAGGTGACCAACAATCAAGCTATGCAAACTTTAAATTGTACTTTGATTGTCGTATATCTGAAGTAGATGGAAAAGAAGAACAAGTACCTAAATTCGCAGTAGGAGACACTATTAAAATTATTAGTGGTCCTATTAATAACTATCCTACATTATTAAAAATTATTAATATATGACAATTTCCTGATACAGATAAAGAACATATTCATCACATTGAAGTGTTGTTAAGATAGGAGGAACCTATGCAACTTAAAGAATGAAAAGTATATTTATATAAACCAACAGTAGACTTAAATACAATATCAAATAAATTTATTCATTATTGAACTAATGAAGGTGAAAATTATCCTGACGTTAATGACATTGAAGATTATTTGAGAGAAAATTATGGTGATAAATATTCTTGACATTATGAAGAAAATATTCGTATTGAAAAGAACACAATTGATGTTTTAAAAATTGAACTTGGTCTTGAAGAACTTAATCAAAATAAAACTATCTTTTTAAAATTAGTAGATTCTTCTGGAAAAGAAATTCCTCAATATTTTTATGCTACAAAAATTAATCAAACAAGTGATCCAAATTATGATTCAATTTCTTATTCTATTATATGTGAATTAGATTGTTGAGCTACTTTTGGTTGCAAAATGAAGTATTGATTGACTCAAAATGATTGTACAGAGAAGTTTCTTTTCCTTCGTAAGATGTGTAATCGATTCTTTAAATTAACTTCTACTTCAGAACATTTTTGATTAGATTATTTACAAATGCCATATTTAATGCAAACTGGTAATTATATATATCAATTAATTAGAGATCCTGATGAAGAAAATTTAACGTTACAAGATTGATTATGAATCAATTCTGGAAAAACTGAAGAAATGACTTCTGACGAATGATACAATAATGTTTGATTAAAATGAACACGTGATAGTGGTTATGTAACATCAAGTTTAAATATTAATGTACCAGACGATGAACAAGAAGACGGTGGTCAAGTACAATTATCTTCATTACCAAATGGTTATTCTTCATTAAAATCAGTCGCGTTTCCATTATTTGATGAAAAATTATTTAATTCAAATGGTAAATATAGATATTATGTACTAAAAATAGGTAATTTTACTTTGCCTTCTGGTGAATTTGATGGTGAACATACTCAAAAAAGAAATGGTGCTATTAAATTAGAAAAGGTTCACGGTGTAATAAATGATAATGGTGAACTAAAAAGTTATACTGATTATATTTCTGGAGAAACTGTTTGTATAATTCCTTTTCCAAAAGGAACTCAAGAAAGAGATTATTTATTTTGATTAAATTCTACAGATAAAGGATTTTTAATAGGTAATGGTTCTGTATTAGGAATGCTAATAAATGATTTACCTCCTCATGTTTTATCTTTGGCATTAAGAAGATTTAATAATCAAGAAGTACAAGAACAAACACTAGGAGACAAACTAACAATTAGAGATATAAAATATACTTCAATAAATTTAAGTTGTCCAGTTTCATTATCTTCTTTTAAACTTTCAGCAACTGGATTAGCAGGTGGAAGATCTACTGGAATTTGAAGAACTCAAGAATTTAATAATATTTATACAACAGATGGACACGTTAATCCTGACGCTTGAGCAGAACATCGTACATGAACAGATCCTGATCAATATGATTTATTTATTGTCAATGGTACTCACGTTGAAAATACTACTTATTGTTATGCAAAAACAGATTTAGAATGAGTTGCAAAAGAAGATCCAAAAACAGGAGAAACTTGACAATTAAGCGAATTATGAGCAGGAAGTAATCCTAGTGGAGTATTTTTATGATTTAATCAAAAAGTAAAAATTGAAAGTACTAGTGAACCTGGAAAATTAAATTATACTTTAATGAGTCACGTAAAAGAAAATTGAACAGTATTAGGAACAACAGATAATATTGAAGTAGTTCCAGATATAACAAAAATAATTCCAGAAAAAGGAAAAATATATAGAGAATCAAGTTGACCTACTTCTCCTTATTATACTGTTTATTTATCTACTGAAGAAATAGATGCAATGCCAGTAATTTTACATGATTTTAGTTATATTCCTGTAAACATTGCAATATCTCCTCAAAGCACTAATATTAATGAAGATAAGCCTGTAATTGGTGGTACTAAATTCTTTAATGACATTTATAAATTATTAACAATTGAAAAAGATGAAGAAGAACAGGAATTAGAAAAATTAAATGTAATTGAAAATGAACCATTATTATATGCTCCAGCATTCTGACAATGAATATATTATATTGATGGATTACATAAAATTATTTTAACTCCTAATATGATAGACTTTAATAAATTTATGAATGATAATTGAAAAGTGAGATTAAATGTTAATATGACTTCTCATACAGGTTATAAATTAGATATAGATCAAATTAAAAATAATTTATACCCATGAACAAGATCAACTATAGAATTAATTTCTACAGACATGATTCAATTTCCATCAACCACTGAATCTTATCAAAATTGATTACAAAGTAATATAGCTACTCAAGATACATCTAAAAACGCTAAAAATATTGATCAAGATTGAGCACGTGTTAATTTACCTTATAATGTATTTGGTAATGCGCTTGGAAGTGTAGGAAGTGGAATAATAGGTGGAGCAAGCTTGGCACCAGCAGAAGAATTACTTGGCGATTTTGTTTCAGCGGGTGCTATTAGTGGTGGAATAGAAGGACTTGTAACAGGAATATTTAGCGGTATTGGTTTAGAAAATGCAATTAAACAAATGGATGCTAAATGAGAAAATAGTTGAAGAGGTACATTATCAAATATGTACAGTGCTCCAACTTCTCTTAACCCATCAGGTTTTACTACTGGTTCATTGATTTATTCTCCATCTTATCCTTCTCAACCTGAAGAAAAAGGATATGAATTATTTAAAACATTTACAATCACAAACATAGCAAAACGTGAAATATGAGACGATATATCTACTAACGGATATTTCTATAAATCTGAATGCTTATTTAAAGATTATTTAAATAGAAAGAAATTTAATATTATTCACTGTAATTTTAATAATAAAGACTTCTATGTTGATACATATTTAAGAGACAAGATGCTTGGTTCAACAATGATATTCTCTCAACAAATGTTTATTAATTGATTTAAGATGAAATGTAAACAAATGATAAGAGTATTTAAAGTTAACTTTGATACGACAAATTTTAATCAATTAGTAACTAATAACACAGAAATTGATTATACTCTGCCACTGTCATTATTAGAATAAATATAAAAAATAAAAGAAGAGGCCTTAAAAACCTCTTTTTTAATACACCTCATTACTTCTAATCATTATTTTTTTAATTACTAATATATTTATATACGTATCTATATATTAATGTTCTAATGATGAATAGAGTGTTATTTTACTTCTTTAATTATTCAATTATTATCTTCAATTACAATTGTTAAGCGATTATCAAAATATTCGACAAGTCGTTTTCCAAAGTTTGTTAAACTCATAGATTTCATATCACTATCTTCACAATATGTCTTATAATCAATATATGTCTGTTTTAATAATAAATTTTTACCGCAGAATTGTTGTAATGTATAACGTTTAGTAAATAAGAAATTAAATGCGCTATCATTTTCAATACGATATTGTTTAACTCATTTATTTGATTCTGCAGATTCTGTGAAATCATTTTGTTTTAATAATCTTTGTCAACCTATTAACGCTAAATTAAATAAATATGATTTTGCTTTTGGTGTTATTAATTTATCAAGAATATGTTTATCTTGTTTTGGTCCAATAAATACATTATTAAATGATAAAATTAATAAACGTCTCATTCATTCTTCACCTTTTTGAGGTGTTTTAATAATATGATTACTATTTACTCACAATTTAGCAGTAATGAATGTTTGAAAAGGATTCTTATATTTAGGGTTTACAGTAATTTCATTCTTATTTGATATAATTGTTTTTAAATAACTAACTGCACTATCATCTAAATTTGTAGGTGCTTCATCATCAAAGTTAGCAATTTTATCTACTAATGACGGAATTACATGTATGTTCTTTTCATTAATTTCATTGATATGTACAGATGAATAATTATTACTATTAAATAGTGATTTAACCATGGCAAATAATGTTGATTTACCATTATAAGAATTAGTTCCAATACATAATAACATTTTCTTGAAAATATTTTCTTTACAGAATATTGTATAACCTAAAAACTCTTCAAAACGCAGTCTCTGTCCAATATCACCTTTTTCAACCAATACTTCATTTAAGAATTTATTAACATGTTCATCATATGCATCAGGATCATAATCTACTTCTAACATATTCTTACAAAATATTTGTGGTGTATGTCCTAAAATATTTCCTGTTTCACCGTCAACAAGTACATTATTACAACACACTCAATTATGATATTGTGATGGCATAACATTTGATTTAATCTTTGCCAAACTTACATAGTTCAACACTTCTTGTCTTTGATGAGTTGTAAGTTGCGGTGCAGTCTCTACTAATTTTTCTTGAAGTACATAATCATCTGGCGAATAGAATTTATCATTAAAGAATCATACGCGTCTTTGATCATCTTTAAAACAATACATCATCTTTATTAAATATTCACCTAATTCATTATGTAAAAACTTCTTACTATCAAATCAGCGATCATCTTTATTTTTACGATCTATTTCTCTAAATGTAGAAACAGTGTTAAGTTCACTTTCAGGTAATGGATCTTTAAATACATATTGATTAATTAATTTAAATAATTCAATAATATCTGATTGAGAATATTGATATTGGTCAACCATTTTAGTTCTAAGAGAATTTAATAAATCATTACGACCGTCTCCTTCTCCTAAACCACGGTAAGTTACAATTCTATCTCTTTCTTTTAAAGGATATAATCAAAAAGGTAATGGATCTAAATCTTGATAAGGATCTAAAGTATCTTTTACAGGTTCAATAATTCAATCACTTCATTGATTATCTCTATATTCAATAATACAGTTAGTACTTTGACCTGTTTTAAAATCAATATCTACTAAACCTAATGGTAAATGTCTGTCAGAGTTAGATTTAATTTTCATTCCTTGTGGAATTCTAAAATAAAAATGATAACCTTTTGATGATTTAGAAATAAAACATTTAATACGTTTTTCTCTAATACAATTAATAATTATATCTCCTTCTTCTTTTGTATCAGAATCAAGAACTACACAACCTTCAGGAACTATCATTCCATAAGCAGCGCCGTCTTCTTGTCATTGAGATATATCTTCTAATGAAAATGTATTAGATGAAATTCTTTTCTTTGTTTTTTTACCGTTTTCATCCAAACTTATCTTAAATTTAGCATATCTTTGATTTTTAAATCCTTTGAACATATTTACCTTTCTACTTTCCTAAGAAAGCTTCAACTCTTTTTTGTGCAAGTTTACAGTATCATTCAATATCTAATCCAATTTTACGTACATCAAAGTCTTTTAAATCTTTGTTATACATATAAATATGGTTTGGTGTATTTGCAAACTTATGATATGTCGCTTCTTTTAATTTACCTAATCTAGGTTTTGATTTATCCGCCACTGCAAAACATCTTGTTATTTTTTCAGTAGGTTCTGTTTTTGTAACTTCTTTAATTTTTTTAGTCAATTGTGATTTAGTCATTGTTTGATTAATAAACTCTTCTTCATCTTTAGATCAACACAAATAACAACCTTCTCAATTTTTACCTCTCATATTTGAGATAATTTGAAATTTGATAGCTTCGTTTTTTTCGTAAGCTTCCATTATGGTATCTCTAATTGGTTTATTAAATGCAAGTTTATTAACTACGGCTTCATCAACAATTGCTTGAGAATATTGATATCAAATACGATCAGTGTTATAACGATTAACCATTCCACCTTTTGTTTTGATTTTATTATTCTTCTTATCATATATTATATAGTTATTTACGTCCTTTTGAGCAAAAATTCCACTGTCTATGATATTATAACTAAATGTTATTCCAGTTTTTAACTCAAAATCTTTCATGATTTTTTCAAATTCATTTAATTTTTCTTTTGAATCAATTAAATAATAAAAACCATCAGTGTTAACGTTTACTAATTTACCAACTTTTCGGTGCTCTAATTCTTGACAAATCATAATTGTAATTAATTGTCCAGTTAAACAAATTGATAATCCAGCTGGTCAATTATATAATTTACTAAATTTATCAATAAGCTTACCATAAGCACCATTTAATGGAATTTTTAATGCTTCAGATAATTTTGTTTTATTTAGTTTTTCTTTCATTCTAAGTTGAATCATATCACTAAATAAATTTCAATCTAAAGATTCATCAATATAACGAAGTTCAGGATTTGTTTTATTAGCTGCCATATTAGGATAAAATGATCCAAAGTCTGCAGTAACTAATATACAATGTTCATTTAATTTTTTAAAAAGATTTTTAAGAGCATAATGAGCTCCTCCTCTTTTTATTACAAACTTTTCTCCATTAAATTCAAATGTTGCATCAAAATCATTATCTTCTGTAAATTCAAAAGTTTCCATTGCATTTTTAACTTGTTCATCATATAATTTAATAAATGAAGGTGCTTTGTATTTAAATGAAGATTTTTTTGATGGTTCTTTTAAATTATTTCTATATATTGTTTCTAACATTGACGCTTTACTTTTTGATAATGTAGACATCGGTAACATATAATGGTCAATTAATAACATCATTGCATCATATTCATATCTAATTATTTCAAATAATTTTTTTGTTGTAAAAACGTCGTGTTTATTATAAGAAATTATTTTTTCAATTTCTTCTTTTGTTAATCCTTCTTCTTTTTCTTCAGTGATAGTTTTATCGAAAATAATGTCTAATCCTAAATTACCTTCAATTTCTTTTAACGGTGGTGCCATTACACCTAATGCTCTCATTAAATCAAAAGAATAAATATTTACATTTTTCTTATATTTTAATTCTGGCAATAATCAAGGTTTATTTCCTTCTTTAATTACTCAGTCAACTATTTTATAAGGATTAATGTCATATCAAATTGCTTTTAAACAATAATTGTCAAAATGATGATTATTATAACCAATAAATACTGAATTTTCTTGTTTTCTTAAGATATAATTCATCAAATCAACTCTATTTGATATTGTAATATATTCTTCATTTTCTAAGAATGTACAACATCATCAGTCTTTTTTTATTTCAAAGTCATAAAAGATTAGATTATAATTTTGCATTATTTCTTTTTACTTTCTGTTTTTTTATTTTCTTCTTCAATTTCTTTCTTTAAAGCTTCAATTTTTGTAGCTAAATCTTTAATTTGTACGTCTTTTTCAAATTCTGCATTTTTAAAAGCTCAATACATATTTTGATATGCTGACATTGCAGCTTCCATATTTTTTAATAACATTTGTTTATTTTCTAATTGATTTTGTTTATCCATAATTATTTCTCCTTTTATTTATATTATACTATTCATGTTCTTTACTTAATCAATAACTTTCTAGTTCAGCTTTAATTCTATCAAATTCTTTAGGATTAACTTTAATGTCATTGATTCAGCAATTATCATCTAATCTTTTTAATTGTGTTATTTTATCTACTGGAATTCAATAAATTTCATATGATGTATGCATAGAATCTGGAATTCCAGTTTTTACTTCTTTACTTCATTTTACTCCATTGATTTCGTGATTTATAATTTCTGTTTTAAATTTAGTAGTTGTAATTTTTTTATCAGTTTTAATTTCAATTAGTCTCATTTTTATTTTTTTCCTTAAACCTAATGTATTTATTAAATTGTCTAATTTCTTCTTTAGTTAATTGACTGTACGGTTTATACATTCATGAAGGTTCTTTATTTTTTTCCATTATTTATCTCCTTTAATTTTAATAGTTAAAAATTGCGGTGTATCATATTCAAATGTTAAACGTGTAATTTGATTTGATGAGTAAAAATTCATATTATTTTCATAATCACCTGCTCAATGTTTTGCGGCAGGACATGAAACCATTCTTTTATAACCAAATACTTCATCATCCATTCACTTATGAAAATGTCCACTAATACTTATATCAGGAAACTCATTAGGAGTGATTGGATTCTTCGCCATGAGCTTATTAATAATATTTGTTTTACCTTTACTTGCTCATTTTTGATTTCCATGATATAATGCTATAACTTTATTTAAATGTTTAAAATATACAATTTCACCGTGATCAAATTTTATTTTTGGATTTAATCCAAGTTCTAAACATCTAGCTGATAATATTCCAAGATCTTCGTCTGGTAACTGATTAGCTTCAGTTTCACCAGGTCTAGTTTGACTATGATTTGCCTTATCAACATAATAAACAGCTTTTAAATTTGATATTTGATTTAAACATTCAATAGCAATATTTATAAAATCTCTCATTGGAATAACGGCTCTAGTATTACTAGTGCTGCGGTGTATTAAACCTTCAATATCATCACCTAAAAAACATATTGTTACATTTTTAAATGAATGTTTATCAATGTCATCTTTAATTGTTTGAAATGTATTGATTGTATGTTGAGTATCTAAACGATGATTTCTAAAATGAACATCAGCTATTAAATATATTGCACTATTTTCTTCTGTTGACTTTATTTTTGAATTTTTAAGTACATATCTTTTTCAAGGTTCATTAATAACCATATCGCGCGCCAAATCATATTTTGATAATTTTGTAACGATTCCTTGTAATTGACCGCGTAAAACTGCCAATTTACGATTTTCTAATGTTTCTTCTACTGTTTGTTTAATTGGTCTTGACATTATTAATTCTCCTTATGTATTAATTTTTTTCCATCTTTAAACATAATTTCTAAATCATTGTGATTTCAATAAACTGCTAAAACTTCTTTTGGATTAATATATTTAATTCCATAATTATCTAATTGACGGCATATTTCTTTCAATTTCATTATTTACTTATCTCCTCTAATCATTTAGTAAATTCAGTCATTGCTCCTTCACTTACTTTATTATTTGTTCCATCTTTGTTTTTTTTAATTTTAATTATTATTAAATTATTATCAACTTTAAAATCAAGTCTATTTAATAATTTTTTTAATTCTGTTTTTTGTGCAGCTTCAATTTTATCAATACGTTTTTTATTTGAAGTAACTACATCTCTTCCAGTAAGTGAATCATTTCTAGTAATATAATTATCCTTTGACATATATTCATCAATTAAAAATGCTTCTCTAGTATTTAATCAATGTTTTATATCTTGGACATCTCTTGGACATTTTTCTAATATTTCATATTTTCAATCTTTGTGTGCTTTAAGGCTAGCTTCAAAATGTCTTCCAGGATAAGTTAAACCACATTGTAATTGATAATAATCAAAGTGTCTATTTTTTAGATTTTTAGCCTGTCCTATATAAAAATATGTTTTATTATGTTTTTCATCATATCTTGTTCAAAGATAAATTCCTGGAATATCAGGAATTCACGAATATTCTTTATCGTGTTTTGCCTTTATTGCATATTGTTTTCTTCAATCTAATGGGGCCATTTATTATATTTCCTCATTCGTCTATCTCTTAAGATTGAATCTACAAAATCATTTGTAGCATCTGTTCCTATTAATTCTTCCATTTTTTCTAAATTTCAAAAAACTCCATCTGCATTGCTTTCAATAGATTCATCTATAAATTTATGTCTATTTTCAACTTTTTCATCATCTTCAGTGATATCATTAATTTCACCAATTATAGTTCCACTTTCATCATATATTAATTCAGGTTCTTTTACATGTTTTTTCAATTTGACATATAAAGAATTTGATAAACTGTATTTTAATACTAATTTAAATAATTCATTTATTTCTTTTTCTGTAAATTTAATAGTGTGTAATTTCATTTTATTTTATTTCCTTTAGTTCAGTTCTCATTTCAATAACAATATCTAATCCTGCTTTTTGTTCTCATCTTTCCAATTCTATTTTATCAAAATTTCCGTCATTAATCATATTTCGTAATTCATCATTAATTATATACTGAAAGCCTTTATTTGATGTAATTAAAAATTCAGATTTATATTTATTTTTATTTTTTCTCATTTTTTTTCTTCTTATTTAAAAATTTACAATTTATTTTTTTTGTTTTTTTTTCTATTTAGATT